>DKJY01000058.1 GCA_002454955.1 Bacteroidales bacterium UBA6680 | reverse complement strand
GATTCTCTATATAAATCCGGTTTTCTGGTCATCTCCAGACGGATTCTCTATATAAATCCGGTTTTCTGATCATCCCCAGACGGATTCTCTGCATAAATCCGGTTTTCTGGTCATTCCCAGACGGATTCTCTATATAAATCCGGTTTTCTGATCATCTCCAGACGGATTCTCTGCATAAATTCAGTTTTCTGGTCATTCCCAGACGGATTCTCTATATAAATCCGGTTTTCTGATCATCTCCAGACGGATTCTCTGCAGAAATCCGGTTTTCTGATCATCCCCAGACGGATTCTCTGCATAAATCCGGTTTTCTGGTCATTTCCAGACAAATTCTCTGCATAAATCAACATACCCGCGCACTAAAAAAATTGAGTGCCCGCAAAATAAAAATATCGCGCACTACATTTCCTTATAGCCCACTGATTTTTAACCGATAAATTTATATTAACAGAGCAGCTTTATCAGAATTTTGATTACAAAATATAAAATCTGCAGTTAAGTTGGCCTTCAGCCCGTGATATATTAACATATGCAGAATATACAGACAGATAAAGTTCTTTAACTTGATCTAACGAGCTGAATGTCACCCAAAGACACAGCATTTTGGAACAGGGTTTAGACTTCGCTCAATCTGACAGTATATATTCCAAAATATTTTGATCAAATATTAGAGCCATAATGTATCACATCCTTTATCCGCATCATAAAATGTAGATCTTTGGGGATGATAGTTATTTTTAATTCCAGAATACAAACAGAATGTTCCGACAAACTTTTATTCAAATCTCAATGCTGGTGCGAGCTTTATTCTCATTCTACCAATGCGCATCGGCTTAATAATAGCTCGTACCTCGCAAATCATACAAACCCTTTCTTATGCTCCGTTTCAGCAAAATTACACAATTCAACTAACTACCTAATGCATTGCATCAATGTTAGATTAAACCGGATTTTCAGTCTGAAATGTATTGTTAAATCCGGGCTTGCAGATCTATAGTAACAACCAATATATACATCGTTACGAGTTAAATGTATATCACAAAAACTATATGTATATAATACTTTTGTTGCTTCAAATTCAGATATAAAATATGAGTATAATGGATACAAAAATATTATGGACAGATAATTGCAGACATTGTAAGTTAGGATATATTAAAGATAGCAGAACTGTGTATGAGAAGTGGAAGGGATTCACATATGGCGAGGAGCTGCGCGAGGCGTGGAGAAATGCATTCCGGTTTTTTAGGCAAAATGGTGCTAGAAGAATTATTCTTGATGTAACAGATTCTAAAGTAATACGCAGAGAAGATACTGAATGGTATTTCAGTAAGATATTTCCGCTGGTATATCAACAAGGTATAGATGCCATTGCTATTATTGAATCAAAGAGCCCTACAAGCAGATTTGCTATTAAGAGTGCATATACAAACATTGGTGATAAGCCTGTTAATGTTGAGTTTTTCTCAAATAGTAATGATGCTATAAAATGGGTTGATACGTTATAGTGTTTGTCTAAGTCAGGTTGTAATATATGCTGATATATACTTTATTGTTTATTTGAGTGGAGTTGAGGGTTACATATTTCTGCTCCACCCAATGTAATAATATGATTTAATGTACAGACCCTGATTGAGTTTACCGGTTGTGTATGTAATAGATCAGTTCTAATGTCTGTTTTTCCTGAATATATTCTGTTTCAACCTACTATAACCATCAAATATAAATCTGTTTGATATAATTACACTCAGGAACAGGTTTAATACACAACCAAGGAATATAGCAAGCATTATCATTATCTGATAACGTATTGCCACTGCTGGCGAACTACCACCCAGAATCTGTCCGGTCATCATTCCGGGTAACGATATAAGTCCTATTACCGACATTGTGGCTATCATTGGATTTAGTGCCTGCTTTATCGCCTCGCCAATAAACGGACGCAATGCAAGTTTTGTGTTTGAGGTATTTGTAAGCAGAAAATAGTAAAGATCCGATTTCTCATTCAGGCTTGTGAAATATGTACTCATTCCTACAATATTATGGTTAAGAGCATTACCCAGAACCATTCCCGTAATAGGAATAAAGTAGCGCGCATCAAATATATAGTCTAGCTTAAGTACATAACCAAGAAAAAAGGCATCAACAATAACCACTGTTGTTAATCCTGATATAAATAGCGGTGCAACAAATAGTTTCCGGTTTAGCCCTACTCGCTTTATAGATGTAAATACCCCAACAAATATCATAACTATAACCCACAACGAATTAATCCATACATTGTTGAGTTTAAATATCCACTCCAGGTAAAGTGCTATAAGCATAAGTTGCAGAGCCATTCTAACAACACTAATAAGTACACTCTTTATTAATCTTATCTTAAATATTATAAAGAATACTATAGGTATTATAAGTGTAGCAAAAGCAATTATAAGTTCTGTTATACCTATGTCTGTTATCTCTTGCATTTGTAATATATTGTAGTTTATGTTTAAAGTATAAATGTTATAAATATCTAAGTTAGCATTATAGTTTAATTACCTTGTCGGAGCTGTTAATCCACTCTGCATTATGCGATGCCGACACAATAGTTTTTCCTCTTAACCCTTTAACCATATCAATTAGCAATATGATTGAATTATCATCAAGCGATGATGTTGGCTCATCCATAATAATAATAGGTTTATCTATACCTAAACATATTGCAATAATAATTCTCTGCTTCTGTCCGCCACTTATTTTGTCAAAACTCTTATCAAGAATATCTTCAGACAATCCCAGCTTTATAAGATTATCTATTATTGCCTTTCTGTTCTGATCAATACTCATTAGTTTAATCAGTTCGCTGCCATTGTTTACAGGCAGGTTTATATTCTGTGGAATCCATACAATTGAATCTCTAATCTTTGATATGTTATCTGCCTTTAGCTCCTCACCGTTAATATATACACTACCCCCTTCAGGAGTTATGTATCCCATAATAATCTTTAGCAGTGTTGATTTTCCTCTACCAGAAACCCCACTAAAACAGATACTCTTCCCCTGCTCTACCTCTGCATTAAAGCAGGAGAAGATCTGTTTATTATCAAATTTCAGATCAATATCTTTAAATTGTATCATTATAAAATAAGACTAGTTATTGGTCCAAACAGCATTAATATAACAATTGTTGTAATCATTATAAGATATATTGTTTTGCTTTTTCTGTTAAGTTGTTGGTCAGAGAACATCTTTTTTAACGATCTGTATGCCGCAAAAAGCAATACCAATACCCCTATAGATATTACCAGTGTACCTATCCAGTCTGGTTTATGTAATACTATATCTCCGTTTGCTATCTCTTTTGCGTACTTACTACCCACAGGATCTGTTGTAGCATATTTCCAGTATGGTATTCTGGATGTTGTTTTTATTATAGCTTTAAACAGATGTCCAAATGCCACAACCGGAAGTATATAACCCACCGTGCGTTTCAGGTAGAATATCCATGGTTTATTACCGGTAAACTTTACCAGTGTTGTAAAGATAGTCATAACCGCGGTTGGTAGCAGTACAAATATCATTATTGCATCAAATGTTTTTCGGCCAATAAGGTCTGGCGATATCAGTGAATATATGTAGTTTGGTATTGCCATAAGCACCTCTTCACTTACCTTCCATGACGATAATATCTCATAACAGATAAACCCGGAGAGTATAATTGCCATAGCAACCTCTGCTGTACCAAAATTATTAAAATCAAATCCAAAGTATCTGTTCTCTGTTGCTGTAAAATGTACGTTATCTTTTGAACATGATTTTATGCACTGTGTACATACAATACAGTTTCTATTATCTGTTAGTTTTGCCGGATAGAGACCAGAGGTACACGATCTGCCTACTGTTTTATACTCCAGTTTATTACTGATACACTCCTTTGTATTACAATCTCTACACACATTAGTACTCTTTACACGTATCCCAAAACGAGACATAAGTGAATATAATCCAAGTAGTTTACCCACTGGGCAAAAGTATGAACAGAAAGCTCTCTTTTTAAATATTATAGAAACAATAACCGCCAACAACATAAGTGATATTAGATACCACGCCATTTTATTTGGTGTACGGTGAATTCCCATTGTGTGAATGGCAACTATTGCAATAATAGCATAGAGAATAGTTATTACCCATCCGCTTTTGATAAATCGTCCTGGCTTTAGTTTAAATCCTATTCTCTCAGTAATTGCCGATACCATCTCTACCGGACATATTGTACACCAGTGACGCCCAAACAACACTGCTGTTAAAACAATTAGTGGCCACCAATACGACCATACAATAAGGTTTGACAGGTTTGTATTTCTGAGATGAGACAGTACCTTTTTACTCTCTGCCTCAATACCAAGTCCTCCTGTAATAAGAAGAATAAAAACAATAAGCGCAGCGATCTGTAAAATAAGAGGAACTGCTTTTGATTTGTACAATCTGTTTATCATTTCTTTATATAGCTTATTAAATTATTACTGACAATAACGATTAATGAACATATGATCGTTTTCACATGCTTAATATATAACATAAATGGTTTACTTAAAAAAGTATATCCAATAAAACTTCATAAGATATATTACTATACCTTATGAAGAGGAGTGTAAGATACTGTAAATAAACATTTGCCAAACACACTCACCGGGTTAAGTAATTACGCTATATTATTTATACTCTGGTGATGAATCATTAAAAACACTCTACACAACAAATCTAATGACTCAAAAAGCATTATATGTTCAATACAGCATAATACACTCATCAAATTACTACTTCAGGCAGGTAGTTGTTAATATTATCTTCCATTCTCATCTAACAACGTAGTATTGTGTTTAAGGAGTTTTATTACAAAATATATACCTAAAGATGTAATCATATATATTGTCCAATAGTCAAAGTTGAGAAATAGTTTATCTGCAACAATAATATTACGAATAGCAATAATAAGCCAAAATATAAGAAAGAGTGCAGCAAAACCATTCTTCTCTTTCTTAATAACCTTACGCCAACTAAATATTAGTCTGGTTGATCTGTATCTGTTGAATGCAGGTATTATTGATGGAGTAACACGTGCCCACTCTATATAACTATTGCCAAACTTGTCGGCTAAAAATGCCTCTTCTGCGGCCATAATACGCTCATAATATAACCAGTATAATAAGGTAACAAATAGAACAAACCAAACATTTGCTGTTAACATTGCTATACCTATCCACATAAAAAAGTTTCCTACATACAACGGATGACGTATAATAGAATATATTCCTGTTGTGTTAAGTTCATCTGCAACCTGCTCTTTTGTATTTCGTCCGGATGTATTAGCCGGACTGTATCCTACAACCAAAATACGAATAATCTGTCCTAATATACTTACACCCAGGCATACATATTCGTACGCAGTATTACCGCTTATTCCCAATCCGCCAAACACAATTACAACAACCACACCTATTAACAGAAAGAGTGGAATAATGCCTCTGTATCTAAACAATAGATTACCCTGCTTTATAAAATTCTCAACTAATATCATCTCTCTATAGAATTTAATGTTTATTACAAGCTATACCTTTTAATATGTTGCTAACTTAACGCTCAATTCTGTAGAGAATCTGTATTTATGTTTAATGCATATTCTGTTTCAACAAAAACTTATGATAATTATGATTATAGCTATACTCTATATGTATATTGTTTATGTTGCATATCTGCTTAACAATATTTAATCCTAATCCTAACGAGCTGCTTCCTTCGCTTCGTACAAATCTCTTAAAGATTTTTGATTTATCTATAGGTTTGTTATCGCTATAGTTACCTACAGAGAACATGTTGTTTTCTGTTTTTATATCAATTACAGTGCCGTACTTACCATGTCTCACTGCATTACGAATAAGATTATTCATCAATATATCAAATAGTCCAGGATCTATAAACAGGGTATGGTCTTTATCAATTAGTGCAGATACTGTCATATCTTTTAGATCTATATGATCCTGTAGTTTATTTATTATGCTCTGTATAACACCTTCTGTCTTTATACATTGTCTGTCAATAAATTCATTGTTCTCAATTTTTGTTATCAGTTTTAAACTGTTGCTGATTTTTGCCAGATTAAGTGTCTCCTGATATATACTTTTTATATCATCGGCCACAACATTCATAACCACCTCTCTCTGTATAATACTCTCTGCTTTATTCCTAATAATTGTTACAGGTGTAAGTAATTCGTGCGACATATTCTCGGTATACTGTTTCAGGTTTATATAGTCATCCTCAATCTGGTTAATCATTGTTTTAAACTGCTCTTGTAACCTTACAAACTCTTCTGTACTGGTTTTTACAGGTTTAAATTCTATATTTTGTCCAACCCTGTAGTTGTCCATTGCCTGTAATATTCTACTAAGAGGATTAAGCAGTCTACCAGACATCAATAAACTATAAAGAAGAATAAACAGAGCTAAAACAATAAGTATTGGCGATATAAATATTACAATATCGTCTCTAAGTTCAACCAACTCGTCAATGTTCTTGCGTACAAATATCTGGTAGTTTTTACCATTAACCTCTATAATCTCGCTTTTACATCTGTAGAGGTGTTTATCTACTCCCTCATCGTCAAGCATAACTGTATCTGTGATTATTTGCTTAGGATAGTTATGGTTATCTGGCACTGCTGTAATTGTTACATCTCTTATATATGTATGCACTGAACCGGATTTAATTACATTTATAGCATTGTTCATTTTGTGCTTAAAAGTATGATCTACACTATAGTTGATATAACTCTTTGCTCTTTGATAAAGCAGCACACCTGTTATGCTAAATAGTAGTGCCGGCAATAAAGCAAACAACAGTATAACTTTTGTTATTAATCGTAGTCTGTATTTTTTGTCAATCATATCTCTGATAGTTTATAACCCATTCCATATATAGATTGTATTGAGTTCTTCCCTCCGGCTTTTGAGATCTTCTTTCTAAGGTTTTTTATATGGTTATATATAAAGTCAAAGCTATCTGATTGGTCAATATCATCGCCCCAAAGATGTTCGGCAATACTCTCTTTTGTAACAACTCTGTTTTTGTTATATACAAAATAGAGCAACAGATCAAACTCCTTTTTTGTAAGGTTAACTATATTACTATTTACTCTTACATCTGCTGACATTGTATCAATTATTATATCATTTACAGATATAGTATTTGATCCTCCACTTTTTCTGCGTCTTATTATTGATTTTACTCTGGCAAGTAGCTCTGCTTTATGAAAAGGCTTTGTAACATAATCATCTGCACCAAGATTAAGTCCGGTTATCTTATCATCAACATTATCGCGTGCAGTTACAATAAGTACACCAATATCACTATCGGTTTCTCTCACATTTTTCAGTATTTTTAACCCAGATCCATCAGGCAAATTGAGATCTAGAATCATTAACTGATACTGATAAACACCTACTTTGTCTATACCTGATGATACGTTGTTCACACTCTCGGTGACATACCCTTCCTGGTTAAGCAGCTTAACCAACTCCTCTGCCAGCTTAACATTATCTTCAACAACCAGTATCTTCATTATTAGTTTTTTAGATAAAAATAGCAATTAATTCTGTACAGATTCTGTATTACAGGTAATATTACCCAATAAGAGTAATTAGGTAAATCCGCTCTATAATTAGCTCTGTATGATATATACTTTTAATCCATCTATTTCAATAATGACATTATATATGGAGCTATTCAAATACCACAAAATTAAGATAAAACACAGTAACAAGGTTCTTGATATTAAAGGCGATGCAATGAGTTGCAATAGCGAAATTGTTCAGCACAGAGATAAATCTAGAGATTGTGAGGATCAAAAGTTTATAATATTTACTCTGGACGATGGCTATATGATTTTTGCATCGAAACAGAGTGGGAAGGTTCTGGGTATTTATAAAAACCAACAAACCGATGAAACCAAACTTGTAATTCAGGATTACTCAGGCAGTAATAGTCAGCGTTTCTTTCTGTTAACCGACAGGATTACATGGCCTTGTTTAAGGGTTAAATCGGGAAATAAGTTTCTTGAGGTTATAAAATCTAATATAGGCGATGGTGCTGCGATTGTTCAAAACAGTTACAGCGGGAAAGATAATCAACGCTTTACATTTGTGGCAGAGGATAATATGCCATATCCTATTCTAGAACATTTAAACAGTGATATAGAGAACTCTGTATTAAACTGCAAGAGTACAATAACAAAGGAGGTTCTCATACCATATCTTGGTATTAAGGATAGTATTCCGGCAGATATACAGGCAAAAACAACACCATACTATAAGATTTCCAAATATCAGTATTGGAAGAAGTTATATGAACACCATTTTGATGGTAACAGTCATGAGTCAAAAAAGATAACATATAGTACAGGGCTTAAACCCGAAA
This sequence comes from Bacteroidales bacterium UBA6680, assembly GCA_002454955.1. Classification (GTDB taxonomy): domain Bacteria; phylum Bacteroidota; class Bacteroidia; order Bacteroidales; family UBA6680; genus UBA6680. The sequence goes on along the minus strand of DKJY01000058.1, from coordinate 22,144 downwards.
TAAACAGCAAGTTTACAGATATTACAGGAATATCTGTTATGGATGATTATAATCTGCAATTCAAAGGATTCAATAACGATATAAGGAATACAATAAAGCAGTGTTTACAGGTTAATGAGAGTTCTTCTGATAAGGTGATAGATTACAAAACAGATAGTATTTTAATATCATATCCCAAAGGTAGTCCGTGTACAATAACAGAGTGGGTTAGAGTTGACAGATATACTATTGAGAGAGCCAACGGAAACTCTATAGGAACGTTTGAGATTGTTATGGGCAATGATACAGTAAGAGATTATAACTGTACTACAAACAATAATCATAAGTATCAGCATAACAATACTGTATCAGGACAAGTATAATCTGATTAAATTTAGTACCTATCAGAGAGTATACTCCAAAACTATACTCTCTGTGAATTTTGTCAGATTATCATACAGTCCTCAAGGTCTACAAGTTTATTCTTAACAGCGTATATTATTAAACCTGCTATATTTTTTGTACCAGTTTTCAGGTACAGATTATTTCTGTGTCCTTCAACTGTTCTTGTACTAATGTACAACTTCTCTCCTATTTCTGAGTTTGTATACTGCTTACATATTAACCTTAATACATCAAGTTCTCTGTCAGATATACTATCAACTGATGATAAAACCGGAGCCTGTACAGTCTTTGATATCTGTTTACGAAGAACCTCAAGTTGCTCAACACTAAAGTAGAACCCTTTATGATATACCTCTTTTATTACATCTACAAGTCTCTCAGGCGATATCTCTTTTGGCAAAAAAGCATTTACTCCGGTTTTTACCATATATCCCAAATTAGACTCCTTATAATGCGATGAAAGGCTTATTATCTTTATATCCGGATTATTTTGTTTTATATACTCTATTGTCTCTATTCCATTAACATTCTTCATTCTCAAGTCCAGCAACACTATATCAGGCAGTGTTTTGCTCTTCTTTAACAAATCTATAAACTCTGAGCCGTCATTTGATACAGATATTACATTAATAGAGTCCTGTGCATTCAGGTATTTACTTAAGAGCATGTTTACCAATGCTTCATCATCAACCAGCGATATATTTATCTGTTTCTTTTCCATCTTACATCTAATTATTTACCAAACAAAGCAACAATATATATGATTATATTTTTTGTTAAACAATTTATATATTCTTTGTAGTATCGCCAAACACCTGCCCTGCCATATTATTAGTTACACTATCTGCTCCGTTATTACATAGTATATCTTTAGGCGAAGAGATTATTACAAAATATGAACTGCCAAGCCCTATCTTTGATTTAAAACATGCATTAGCCTTAAGGTATTCGGAACGTAATATTATATTTTTGTGTCCTAAGCCTTTATATCTCTTTTTTGTATCGTAACCAACTCCGTTATCTTTTATATATAGTACAAAGTATTTATTGCCAAAATGTATATGAGTATTTACCAAGCTGGCTCCAGAATGTTTATGTATATTATTAAATATCTCCTGAACAATTCTGCTCATCTGTAACTTAGCATCTTTTGTTATATCAACATACTCCGTCCCAGAAAAAGAAAACTCTATATTCATTCCCACCGGAAACAGAAGTGTAAGCTCCTCTATAATCTCAATAAGGGCAGATTCCTCTATTAATGGCGGACATAAATCATGAGATATATGTCTTGTAAGTTTTATACTCTCATCAATCTTTTGTCCTAGTTCAATAGCAGATATCTCGTGTGTAGAGTACATCATATATTTTACAGAATTTAATTTAGATATCAGAGAGTCATGCAGGTCGGCAGCTATTCTTTCACGCTCTTTCTCCTGAATTACAACACTATCATGTATTAATGCACTCTTATACTCCAATTTAAGTTTTTGTGCCTTTTCTCTCTCTGTATATATCCGTTTAAGATATACCCTTACTATATAAACCATAGATATGGTAAGAAAGGTAAACAGTACAAGAATTATAATAAGCCAGAGAGCAATAGTTTCCGGTTGGTTCCAATTTTCCATATAAGTACAGATATTGACAGATAAAACAGTAGTGTTATTAATGAATGAAATACCCAAAAATACATTGTCACAGAACTATTTCCGTTTATAAGAAAGTTTATAAAAACATATACAATAAGTGTTAAAACATAGTATATAAATATCAGTATATTAATTGTTAATTCCGGAACTGTTTTATGTTTATATCCTTTTGCAAGTTCAAGAAAATACAGTAGAGAATATACAATTACAACGGTATTTACCAATACTTTACCATATGCATTAAACGAATATATCTGATCATAAAATATACTTCTAATACCTTCAATAAATAGTAAAACCTGAATTAATACAACAGATATAACAAGCCACTTTTTTGGTCTGTTTAACATGTATTTAATATATAGATAACTGATTAAAAAGAACTCTAATATATAGTATATAGGAACTATAAACAGATTAGGTATATTAAACACATATATACACAGCCTCATTGTAATCTCTGCTGATACACCTAAAAGAATAAATAGTGTATAGAAGCGTAAACCTAAATCGAGGTTACGCCTCCAGTATATCATTAGCAGAAATGTAACTAAAACGGTAATAAAACTTAAGTTACTTACAATCCACCATAATGTCTTTATCTCTATCAATTACCGCTGGGTGTTATTAATGAAAACTCATCGTCGTTTGCATAAGGTGGAGATATAGCAGTAAGATCCTCAACAGGTAAACCTGAGCCACCACTTAACAGCGTAAAGTTAACTATATTCTCTGGCTTAATCTCTCTCTTCCAAAATGTAAGGTCAAGTTCATATATATCCTCTACCTGATTATTATCAACATGTTTAAGTCCTATAATAGCAACAACCTCTTCGTTGTTTGTTGTTCCTGATATATCACTAAAAGGAGCCTTGAAAACTCGTCCAATTCCTACAGGACTACCTTTAGTACTATCTATTTTTTCCTCTACCCAACGCTTTTTAACAAGTTCCCATCTAAGGTTTCTTGATAATGCTTCGTTTAAAGTCAGTTCACCACTACTAGCAGCATCCTCAATAAAATCATGCTTTCCAAGCATCATATCAGATCTGAAATCTACAGTATAGATATACTGAAATTGCTCCTCTGTAAACAAAGAGAACGGTATTTTATCTGTTTCACTATCAATAAGTACAAATCTTAACTTTTCATTCTCTACACTAAAGTAGCAGTGAAGAAACTCCGGGTTCTTCTCTCTCCAACGCTCCATCTGATCGTGTGTAATAATAAAAAATGTACCAGAGTTAAGCAGTTTATATGCTTTCTCTTCGCTCCATCTGTATTCATTCCATTTATTCAATGAATCTCTGAGAATTTTCTTCTTATCATCTATTAACATAATAAATTAAATTTTGGGTTACACTTTATTAGATATATAATAAGTGACACAATAGGCATATATCATATAACAACACTAAAATAGCAATTATGTATAATAATATCTCTGTTAGTATATATGTTTTTAACTATTAAAGCTAAATAAACTATCTAATAACAGTCAGTAAAATAGTGATTATATTATAGTACAGATATTTGAATAAAAATTACACTCAATGCATTATATATCTTTTATATACTACGTTATTAGTATGTCATCAAACAATAAATCAGTTCTTCGAGAACTTCACTAACCTCCGATTATATTTTGCCCATACTAGCAACCATATTTTGATATAGAATCAATTGCATCTTATTATAATCAATAAGCTTGTATCCAGTATTCAACGTCTTAAAACCATACCATAAAAGATTTATTTGATCATACTTCTCTGGTATCATCATACATGAGGTAAGACTATAGATAATACTCTGATAATTTGCATGGTATAATATAATAATTACAACAAAGAGATACTTATTGAAGTGTGTTTTTATATTTATTAATCGAGGAGGTTTGTTCACATCAATAATTTTATACCTTCACAGCAAAAAATTATACGTATGTGTTTTTGTGGAAAAAATAAGGAGTATAACAGATGTTGTGGTGAAATTATCTCTGGATTGAGAGATGCTGAAACTGCAGAAGAGTTAATGAGATCAAGGTACAGTGCTTTTGCAATAGCAGATGGTAATTATCTTATGAGGAGTCATCATTCAAAGACAAGACCAGAAAAGGATAAAGCAGCAATTGAGAAATGGGCCGGATCTGTTAAGTGGATTGGTTTAAGTATAATAAATACCGAGAAGGGAGGCACTCAGGATAATAGAGGTATTGTAGAGTTTAAGGCATTATATATGGAGGGTGGTAAGTTGGAGCAGATTCATGAGAAATCTGAGTTTGTAAAAGAACATAACTCATGGTTATATGTTTCTGGCGAACACTATATATAGTAGAGTATTAATTATAAATAGCAAGAGGATAGGCTGCAAACCTATCCTTTAATTACTGCAAGAGGTTCTAACTCTACTAAAATCTTAACCAAATCGGTTTGATTATTCATGACCTCATGTATATCTTTATATGCACCACTTGCTTCCTCAAGATCATTCTTACTTCGTATTGCATGTATAATTCCTTTATCGCTTAACCGTTTTATCTCAGTATCAAGATCTAGCTCCCGAACAGCTCTTCGTCTACCTAATTTTCTTCCGGCTCCGTGTGAGCACGAAGTAAAACTATCCTTATTTCCCAAACCTTCAACTATATATGAGTTTGTTCCCTGCGAACCAGGTATTATACCAATTTCGCCAACACCAGCTCTTGTAGCTCCTTTTCTATGAACAATCACATTCTCTTTAAAATGATTCTCAAACGTAGCATAGTTATGCGCTATATTTATTGGCTCTTCAAAATGAACTTCGTCACCTATAACACTCTTAATGGATTCGCAAATTCTATCTATCATTAACTTTCTGTTTGCAAAAGCATAATCAACACAATATTGCATCTCTTCAATATAGTCTCTCGCTTCTTTAGTGCTTATTGGTAAAAAAGCCAGATCCCACGATTCAGGAACATCTGAATACCACTTTGCATTCAACTTCTTAGCAAGTTTATTATAATATTCAGCAATCTGTTTTCCAAGATTTCTACTTCCTGAATGCACCATAATCCATACAACATTATCAGAACCCCGCTGTATCTCAATAAAGTGATTTCCCCCACCAAGCGATCCTAACTGATATGCAGCTTTATCATAGTATCTTTTAACCACAGTTGGTAACTCAACACATTCCGGCATTAATTCCTCATCCTGTTTCTCTTTATGCTGATTAAAACCAAGTGGTATTGCTCTTCTTATCTTACTCATAATCTCTTTTAATTGGTGAGTATCAATATCCTCTATGCTGGTTCTAACCGCACACATACCACAACCAATATCTACACCCACCGCATTTGGTATAATTACACCTTTTGTCGCCAAAACTCCACCAATTGGCATTCCATAACCAAAGTGAGCATCAGGCATTAATGCTACATGTTTATATATAAAAGGCAAATTTGCAATATTTTTTGCCTGTGCAAGTGTACCATCTTCAATATCATTCAGCCACAATTTAATTGGCTTATTTTCTGTTGAAATTACTTTCTCCATATCTATTCTTATTTACATTTAAAGTCCCATACCATAAGGGATAATATGGTTTACTGTGTCGACATCCTTAAACCGCTACAAAACTACAAACATACTGCGCAATTATTTTGCGTGGTTATATATTTTTTACAAAATTTGCGCTAAAAATGCCAGCTAACAGAAATGCTCTTATAAGATACTCTACTATTGACAAGTGTTTAAGAAACAGATATCGTAAATGGACTCTTAATGATCTTGTTGAGGCTTGCTCAGAAGCTCTTTTTGAATACGAAGGTATAGACAAAGGAATAAGTATAAGGTCTGTACAGTATGATATTCAGATTATGCGAAGTGATAAACTTGGATATAACGCTCCAATAAAAGTTATTGACAGGAAATATTATACATATGATGACCCTGAATATTCCATTACAAAATTACCCTTGTCTGATAATGATTTAACTAAACTTAATGATGCTATTGAAATTCTTAAACAATTTAAAGAGTTTAATCACTTTAAAGACATGAGCAGTATAGTTCAAAAACTTGAAAACAAGATATATACAGAGCAGAACAAATCGTCTGATATTATACATATAGATAAAAACAACCTGTTAAAAGGGCTTGATCATCTTAATGGATTATTTGCAGCAATAACAAAAAAGAGGGTTATCATGATTGAGTATAAATCGTTTAAAGCAAAGCAGAGTAACAGAATATATATGCATCCATATATTCTTAAGGAGTATAATAACAGATGGTTTGTTATAGGAAGAGTTCACAAACAGGGAGATATCCTTAATCTTGCTCTTGACAGAATTATCTCTTTTAAGGAGATTGATGATATAAAATATAAGAGAGATAAAGATTTTGATCCGGATCTGTTTTATAAAAATGTAATTGGGGTTACTGTGAATAAAAATATGTTCCCACGAAAGATTATAATAAGAGCAAACAAAAGGCATGCCCCGTATATGATAACTAAACCAATACATCATACTCAGGAATTATTATCGGAAGATGAAAAAGGTATTGTTATATCTATTGATGTTATTCCTAATTTTGAGTTAGAGAAGGTTTTGTTAAGTTTCGGATCAGATATTGAGGTGTTAAGCCCGCCATCATTGAGAAACAGAATTTTAGAGTTATTGCAATCTGCTGTTAGAGTATATGATAATACAATCTAATGTACCGTTATTCTTTGTTATTATAAATTTTTAACCACAAAAAGTAAAAAAATAAACATATAATTAGTAATAACTATACTTTTATTTGTATATTTTGATTTCAAAACATGCAATAACTATAACTAAAATTCAAAAAGATGAGAAAAAACATACTAATCCTTCTTCTTATTGGAGCATTCGTATTTTCTGCATGCCAAAAAGAAGATTCGGTAAACACACCGAAGAAAAAAAGTGATGATATATTAATTAACAAAGAAAAAGTTACTCTAAATATTATTCAAGCTGTTAATGAGAGTGGCTCATTAGCACAACTAAAAACTGAATTAGAGAACACTACATCTGTTAGACTTACAGATATCAATTTTATGAAAGATAACTCATCTAACGCTGTAAAAGCTATTAACGATGAGATTAACGAAAAGAGTTATCTTTCAGAAGCAAAAGGAGTTGTTCAGGTTCCTGAATTATGGATTATAGAAGGTACTGATCCTGTAAAGAAAAATATAACCTTGTTCTCATATGCACCTGATGGAAACGAAAAAGATTGGGAATTCATAAAGGCTTATAATCTTGATGGTAAGGAGTTCAAACTTGATGTAAATAAGGCTCCTGAATATTCTGTAATAGTACTAGAGCCTGACGGACAATTCGCTCTTAAGGAGACTGTTAAGAAAATGAATCAGGAACTTAAGACTCTTAATGTTCAGGTAGAAAGACCTGCAACCAGAGCTAACGGACTTGAGACAACTGTTCTAGAGTCAGTACATTTATCAAACGATCAGGAGCCATGGATAAAAGGTGGTGCAGAAATCTATGCTATATGTACAGGTATTGTTGAGAAAAATGGTCAAAAGAATCCTCAGGTTAGAATAATTGAGATGCCTTATCTTGATCATGATAATAAGTGGTACTATCCTAACCAGGTTATGCTTTTCTGGAAAGATTATGATTATCAAGCAGCAAACGTTCAGTTTTTTGAGCACGATTCAAATTATAACTATAAAAAACTAACTCAGATTCTTGTAGATGGTTTATTTAAGATTGTAAGTGCTGCAACAGGTGAGCCTATAGTAGCAATTGTAGGAAGTATTGCTAGTGCTGTTATTGAGGTTATTCCTGACAGTTTCTTTACTGATGATGACGACTATGTAGATAGTTACTATACATTAATGAAGAATAAATCTTACAAAAACAGAAGAGGTGCTGCACAAAATGCAACTGCGAATTTTAAGCCTCTTTTTATTCCAAATAACTAATAAATAAGATAGATATTGCATGTTTACAGATAGAGATATTTTTCTCTATCTGTTTTTTATTATATATGTAACAGTATCCATCTGTATTTAACAGGTTATATTTCAATTTATAACCTACATAAATCCCATATTAAACTCTATTAGGGTATTGTATTTATATAGAAAAGAATGGTTATACATGAATATTTACATGTGACGTGTTCTATCAATGTAACGTTAATTTTGTCTACAATAAAATTCAACATTGTTTAGTATATAAATATTACACTAATATATTTTGATTATAGATGATTGTTTTAAGTTTACATAAAATTATTCTATTATAAAAAATCCAACACCATCTGTTATTTAATGGTGTTGGATTAAACTCTAAAATGAAACTAATGTTTAAATAGCCCGGTATAAAATTCATCACCGGACTACGCGTTCAAAAAACTTATTTTAAGGAACTTATATATTTATCGGCCTTCTTATAGCCTCTGATAAATTTCTTAACTTTACCTGATTTATCTACAACAACTGATGTAGGATAAGATCTTATTCCGTATTTCTTTGCTATAACTGGTCCTTCTCCTTTCTCCATATCTACACTCATTACCAGATAGTTTTTATTCAGATAATCAATAACACCTTTATCTACAAGTGTTGTACGCTTCATCTTTTTACAGTAGCCACACCACTCTGTATGACCTATTATAAGGATATCCTTATCTACTTTGGCTGACTTAACCATTGCCTCTTTAAATGTTCCAGTAAAGTAATTTACCTTATCAGACATTTGTGTAAAGGCAAAACTCACTGAGAATATAATTGCTGAAACTAATAATAATACTCTTTTCATATTATAGAATTTATTGGTTAATATTTTATTTATTAGTAGTGTGATATCAATATACCTGACAACTTTTCTAATTTTTTTTCTTTATCCTATTAAGTCTGTAAATATCACCACCAACAATTAGCGATAATATACTACAATTTGTAAGGTATGTTATCTCATAATATTCACTATCTATATCTCTACCTGTTATATTCTCAAAATACTCCTCACACTCCAAGTCCCCATTTGGTGAGAATCTACTCATTAGCAGTTTATCGTCCTCTTCTGTTAATAGAAACCAAGACCCCGCTCCTTCTCCACTAAGCCATTGAGCTTTATCAGAAATATTTTGAGATCTATCCGGTTCAGGCAGTGTTCTATTAATAAAACTCTTACCCTTATATTCTGGTAAGTAGTTACATCCAGTTCCATTATTATCCGGAACACAATAGGTATTATTGAATGATCTTACATTACTCATTGGTGTTGGTGTTACAGGTATTAAATATTTAAGTTTTATATAATCTGCCTTTCTTAATAACCCAGGTATAATAGATTGATATACAAATCTGGAACAATTATTTCCTCCAATAATAAAAGGTCCATATCTAATAGGACTATCTTTCTGAAGTTGTGATGCCTTTGCAAACGATTTATTAAAATCAATAGTGCAATATGACGCATAAAGGTCGCCATCTCCATGACAAGATTCATTGCCCTGCAACTCCTCAAGTATATCAGTATAATTTAGTATCTGACTTTTATCTTCTGAGAAAACGGGTTTAGTTCTTATCTTTAAATCATAATCTGTATTGGCACTTCGCACTCTTCCGTAGCCAAATGGTGTATGATACCTTCCAAAATCAAAATAGTAACACTTATTGCTTTTAATATCAATAAGAACCAGAGCTGCATGACCTGCTTTGTAATATCTGTTTCTACTAATTCCTAGTATATTAGACAATCCATCATACCACGATCCTGGTTGCTTACAGTACGTTTGCGGCCATGCAAGTGCTATAGCAAAACCTGTATGTATTTCTGCAATGGTCATAGTTTAATGTTGTATTTTTTATCATGTATGAGATCTGTATAACACATCTGTAATTCGTTATCAGAATACTCAACTTGAGTAATACTCACTGTCTTAACTCCACTCTCTCTCTCCATTATCAGATTATGGTTAATATCATCTGTATGAGTATGAGAGTGAAAGTTAAATATATCTTCTTTAGTTATCTCAGAAATATCACCATCAATAAAGTCTGAAAACCATTTACGTCTCTCTGCTCTATAGTGTTTATCATATAGCGTGGTTGATGACCATATATATGAATTATCTGAGTTAAGATCTCTGATATTAATACTTCCCCCATCCCATACGCTCTCTGTCAGTGAAATATGTTGATCTTTAATATCACATGTTATAATAGTAAAAGGTTCAACATTAGTAAGATCTTCACTTTTAAAAAAGGTATCTACAGAATTAACCGATGCTAGAAGTTTCTTAAGTACATCACCTCTACTACGTGTATGATATTCTTCCTTAATATGTTTCTCATAAGCTCCGTTTAGCAGACAACAGAGTTTACCCTTTTTCATAGCTATCCAAGAACCTCCTTTTCTTTTATCTTTCGGATAACCTATTTCAGCACCATACTCTGTATATAATTGTGGAGGTATAGTTTCTCTAAATTTATGCTCATCTCTATTTGAGGTTAATATAAACCCCATCTTTCCTTTATATGGTATATATGTTACTGTACACATTACTTATTTCTATATCTTATTGTAGAGTATGCTACTCCAAAATTATTATCTGCAATATCATATAATCCCATTGATATAAGTCCTGCCTTAATTATTGCCTGATGATGTATACTATGTTCTAAACAGTACATAAGTTCTCTTATCATAGTACTTTTAATCACTCCTGTATTACCACCTGTAACAGTAAAATCTGCCTCAACAACAATATCTTTATAGAGCATAATATCATCAATTTCTACAAGTATATTGTCTATTATATTTTTAGCATATAATCTGTCAATCTCTATCTTTTCATCACGTTCTCTCTTATCATAGTTTATGACGCCTTCATCCTTACCCCGAATAAGCATTATATAGAACTCTACTATATGACGCATATGTTTACCTACCGTAGATCCTGATAGTACCTCTGGTTCACTAACATATTTATCATCATTTATAGCAGTCAAAAGATCTGAAAGCTGATTTAGGTTCTCTTTTATTACGTTTTTCATATGTCTAAATTTGTTTTTAATAGGTCATATGGAACTCGCATAATTTAGTCATCCTCGGTCTGCGTGAATAACCATTCTCATGCTTCGTTTCATATGTTTATTTTTTCTTTTCAATGGTTAGATAGAAGCTCACATTAAAATCATTTTTATGTACTGGTAAAACAATTCTTATGCTTGTTTCTCGTATGTAAAAACTCTTTCTCATACTCCGTTTCATATACTGTAGTTTTTCACATTAATGAATATCAATCTCTTAATCCAACAAACTTCTCAATTTCTTCAAATGATACATGATCATCCATATGTTCCCCATAGTGAGCTTTAACAACTTTTAGGTTTTCGTCAATAAAGATATCTGCCGGAACAAGATTAAACGAAGCATCTTTATCTTTTGGCAAATTAAGATCACGCGTATCTTTTTTTGCTTTTATAAGATTGGAGCGGAACATCGTTTTGATATTCTTTATAAGAGAACTTTCTACACCATATTGGTTATATACCCTCTTCTCCGGATCGCCAATTATTGGCCATGGGATTATTCCCTGATGAAACACACTTGATTTTATCTTCTCAGGGCTACTCTCAAAAAAGAATAATATCTCAACACCTGTTTCTCTTAATCTAATACTATTTCCCATTATCTTATGTACTCGTCTGTTACAAAACGGACAACTAACATTTCTATAAAATCCAATAATTATTTTTCTTCCCTTATAATCAATAAGGTTAACCTCTTTTCCGTAAACATCAGTTGTAAAAAAACCTGGTGCAAATTGTCCTTCTTGAATTCTCATAGTTATTTTGTTTAAAATTTATCATCTGTTTTTCTATAAGTAGATCTTTATCTTATTCCTGACAAAAACACTACATTTTTTTATATAAAAACAGTATTGAATTGCATCTGGTTTATTAACAGACAATAACAATTTAAATAAGATATTTTAACATTATCTTCTAATACAAATTACACATCCATAATGATAAACATACATAATTCAACAAAGTTTAACCTTATGATTAAGATTGTAATAATTGTAGAATTTAGTTTATCTCTGAATGTTTAGGTTTGTGAGATAGATTCTTATATGCTATGTATGCTTTAGATATGTAACTATAAAGTATCTGAATCGTATAACTCTCAAAACTTTAGAACTTCAGAACATAAAAATTCAGAGAACGTAAAATTAATCCACTCTATTAACACGATTGATAACAAGTCCTTTAACTTAGTAAAAGAGGCTGTTGAGAAGAGAGCTGCTATTAAATTTGTGTCTCAACTACTAAACAGAGAATCAAGTGATATTACCTGCCCACACTGTAAATCAAAACATCTTCAGAAGTGGGGCGTTAGAAATGATATGCAACGATATAAGTGCAAAGTGTGTAAGCGTACATTTAACTCTCTTACAGGAACGCCTCTATCAAGACTCAGGAAAAAAGGTAGATGGCTGACATATGCAAAATGCCTTAAAGAGGGATTTAGTATAAGAAAAGCTGCTAAAGAGTGTGGTGTTCACAAAAATACATCCTTTAGATGGAGACACAGATTCCTAAAGAATGCAACAGATATAAAACCAGAGAGTTTGAATGGTATTGTTGAAATTAATGAATTATTTTTCGCCAGATCAGAAAAAGGGAGCAAAAATATTAATCGAAATCCCAGAAAACGAGCATATAAATGCAAAGCAGCAATTCCTATTGACCAACGTATTTTCACTATTTTCTGTAGAGACAGATCTAAGAATAGTTACGACAATATAGTATCGTCATTCAGCACAAAGACTGTTAAACCTCTAATTGACAAACTAATATCTCGTGACTCTCTTATCTGTAGTCAGGATAAAGAGGTATACCTTAAATATAGTAGACTCTCAGGCATAAAACATGGTAAGCTTCGAATTGCAAAAAAAGAGGTTGTTAATAGAGGTATTGTACATATACAAAATGTAAGGTTATATCAGACTAAACTCCAGATATGGATGCAAAGATTTCATGGTGTAGCAACAAAATATCTTAACAACTATCTGTCATGGTTCAGAGAGATTGACGAATTTGATTTTACGATAAGCCCTGAGACAATATTGATAAGAGCTATGCGTCACCAAAGATACAATACCAACCACTATCGATGACATAGCATTAATAAGAGCCGCTACAAACCATTCTCTTATAACCATCTCTCATAGTCCAATAAAATAAAAATGGTATTATCTTGAAAGATCAAACTCGGCATTCATAAGAATTGATATCACCTTTGCCACATTTGTTGCTGGTTTTCCCTTTTTAAAAACGATACCATAATCACTAAGCCTTACATCAAAACGGGTTGTAACCATTATCTTGTTATCTGAGATAATAAATATGGCTTTCTCCTTAAGTATATTAGTTATCCCCTTAATAGTCATCTCACCCTCTACAACAACAGAATATTGACCTGTAGTGGTAAAATTAGTTGAATCTGCATTAATAATCTTTGCCCTAAAAACCGACTTAGGATACCTCTTTGTGTTCAGGAAATTCCTGTTATTAAAATGTTTTTGCATAAGCTCCTTCTCAAATTCAAAACTTTGCATTGGTACAGTTATTAATACATTACCTGTAAGAGTATCAATTACACAAGTAGATGTATAATTATTAGATTCTATATATTCTGCAGGAGTAGTAGACATAAATTTAATATGAACCCTGCTACTCTTTAACACACTATTATCTGCTGCTCTAGTCACAGTAAAACATACCATACAAAAAATAATAAATAGCATATATCTCATATCATAACATTTTAGGTTAAACCATTAAATACTAATAAGAACATCCTACAACACTACACTTCTCCAACACTACATTCTCATATATATCAAAATCACTATCATACTTAGCTCCAGATCGTATTACACCCTTTATCTTAACCTTCTCTCCTCTTGTCAACCCTTCGGCACAATGCCCTGCATCACTATCAAACGTACAGCTAACACCTACCTTATCATCACCGTTTTGTACCAGAAGCACCACATACTGCCCTTTAAAATCAACCGATTTAGATAAAACAGTACCCGATATCTCCATAACCTTTGAATATCCGTCCTCCGACAGATATTTGCTATTGGCTCCATCTGCATCATTAAGATACTCATTAACAATATCACTCACACTAAGATAATACTCAGCGTCAACACCTTTAATATTCTTAGGAGGCGTATAGTATATATATATCTCAAATCCTACTCCAACAAAAAGCAGTACAATTACAGTAACAATTATCCCACGTACAAGTTTACTCACCTTCATCTTTTGCACAATTATATAAACAACTATTTAACACCCTCGCTACCCTTATATCTATCAATAACTTTATATAAATCACTCTTACTCATCTTACCATAAACCTCATACAACATTACTCCATCACTATACAGTCTAAAGCATGGCACACTACTAATACCAAGTCGTTTAATAAGCTTTCGGCTAACATCTGCATTAACCTTTACAACACTTAAATAGTGCCTGTAATCATTTGATATACTATCAATAATAGGCATCATCTCCTTGCAAGGAGCACACCACGGAGCATAAAAATCGACCAATGTGAGAGTTTCCGAACCTGTAATCTGATTAAACTCACTATAGCTCACCTTATGAGTATTATCGGCAACATAATCACCCGATACCACAACACCATAACCAACAAGATCCCACTCCATTATCCCATTCTCAAGATTATATACCTTGACATATCCTCGCTTTTTAAGTCTGTTAGCTGCAATACGACTCCTATAACCAGTATTACAATATATCATAATAGGTACATCTTTTGGTATAAGCTCCATACTATTCATAAACCTAAAAGAGTAGAAATTAATATTCTTAGCCCCTGCAATATGACCCGATTTAAACTCATGATCAGTACGTATATCAACCACTGTATATTGCTGTTTTATAAGAAGTTTATTAAAAGCTCTTGAATCAACATCTTCAACTACAGTTAGCTGCGAATACGCTGTAGTAAATAAATAAAGAAATAATATACTCAGAACAGATCTAATCATGATTAACAGCTTTTTAAAATATAACTCATAAAGTAACAACTACAACTAATCAGCTATTGTTAATGTGCCAGGTTAACAACTATACAGTAATCACATATCCCATTAACACTCATAAATACAATTATGTTTCATTACACATAATAATCAATACAAACAACTAACAAAAGCAATAGATACTCTGAAGATATTCATCTTAAAAAAGATAACAAATACCGATCTCTGAACAAATCCTATTAAAAACTCTCTGTTATATATAATTGTTGTTCTCATGTATATGTAGTCGGAACAACAAAATTAACCTTACAAAAAAAAGAGTAAAAGTTTAAAACTTTCACTCTTTATCATTATCATCCTGATCTAAGGCAATCTTTATTTTACTCTTTAGCTCCTCAACGTCTATAGTTACATTACTATTATGTTGTTTTGCTATATACGATATACCCTTATCTAATATATCGCTATGTTTTTCATATTCATTACAGGCCTTGCATGCACGTTTATGTACTCTAAGCCTGAAACGTTCTAACCACGATAACCTAAAATATTTACCCTTCTCAATAAGCTGCGTTGCTTTAAGACAAGATAAAAACAGTATATGAAACAATCTTTCATTCATAATCTAAACATTAAACCAATTAGACTTTACACATTCTCGTAGCTGTAATTTTGCTCTGTGTATTATCTGCCAAAAATTAGTAGGAGAAATATCTAAATCCTTACAAATTTTCTCTCCACTCTCCTCCTGAAGATACTTCAACTTAACACTAAGTCGCCATTTATCAGGCAAATTATCAACACATCTCTCCAGAACATTCCTAAAGTCAATATCATCTAAAAGGTTTCCATCATCGTCCCATGCTACATTATAATAGCTATTCCAGTCGCCATTTGAGTTAAACAGATTTGATATTATATCTCCATCAACTGTAATATTCCTCTTAACCTTCTTTCTGTACACATCAATTATCTTATAGTTTAAGATAGAGAACAACCATGTCTTGGGTTTGCTATCTCCCTTAAACGACGATAACTTCTCGGCAGCTGCAAGAAAGGTATCCTGAACTATATCCTGTGCCAGCTCCTTATTAGACAATTTATAGAGAGCCCAAGAGTACAAATCATTAGTATACTCCTCAACCCACTCTGCTAATGAATTCTTAACCTCTTCCATTAAATTCATATATTTTGCACTAAATATAACAAATAAATAAGAATTATAACATGCAAGGTCGTATTTATATAAATACCAAAACCAAGGCAAATAACAACCTGTATAACACATATTTACAATCCATAACATCATAGGTACAATTACCCATTTATTTTAATCAGCAATAATACGCTAGAAACTAGATATTAATTAATTCAACTTTGTATAGAGTTTTAAATTATGGGGATGCAGTAAAAAGTGATATCCGTCACCTTTTGCTCTTTTTTATTGTAAAAGTATTGAACAGGATTGATAAAATAGGTATTTTTAATTATACACACATAAGCTTACTATTACAAATATATCCCCATATACATTTAATTAAAAAAATATATATGCAAGCATGTATAAATATTGATTTGTAATTGATCATCAGTAGGTAATATAATATAAATGTAAAGAGTAAGTATGAAGAAACTAATAGTTACAATAATGTTTTGCACTATTTTATATGGTGCTAAAGCACAAATGATACTCGCTACTGCGGGTGATAGCTTCACAAACAGTGAAGGCGTCATAACATGGACCATAGGTGAGATTATAACCGAAACATTTACAAACGGTAGTATAGTTTTAACTCAGGGAATGCAACAAAAACCGCATAATGTAACAGAGACATATGTATTCTCGCAACCGGGTGTAAAGGTTGTAATCTCGCCTAATCCAGCAAAGTATATGATTACTGTAAATAGTAACAGCAACAGTACTTTGCATACCTCTATCTATGATATGAACTCACGAATTGTTATTAGTAAAAAACTAAAAAACAACAGAGAGAACATTGATATTAGTAATCTGAAGCCAGGATTATATCTGGTAAAGATTAGCGGAACATCTCACAACTCAATTCATAAATTAGTGATAGAACAATAAAATAACTTAATAGCTGATACAAACTGGCATAATAAACTATAGCACATAACAACATATTTTATGTCAGCAGAGTAAAGCAAAAAAATTAGACATATGAAAAGAATATTACACCTAAGAGATATTATAATGATACTTGTTGTGCTATTCAGCTTAAACAGCACAAACATATTTGCATCGGTAAATAAACATTTCAGGTATCAGGCAGTACTTAGAGACACAGATGGTAATGCACGTAAAAACGAGAGTATTACAATGACCATTGAGATATTAAGAACCGCAAACGATGGACAGGTTGTATATACCGAAACCCACTCAGCACAATCTAATAACTTTGGTCTTGTAAACATTAATATTGGAGATGGTAATACATCTGACGATTTTAATAGCATTAACTGGGGTGCAGACAGATTCTTTATTAAGATAAGTCTGAACAACCAGGTTATGGGTGTATCTGAGATATTGAGCGTTCCGTATGCTCTGTATGCTGAAAAAGCTAACGAAACACAAAATCTTACACTTAGTGGTAACACCCTTAAGATTACAAACAATAAGAGTGCAACATCTATTGACTTAACCAGATATCTTGACAATACAAATCTCTCAGAAAGCGAGGTTGTACAGATAGTTAACAACAACGGATTTGCAAAAACAAGCACCCTGCCAGACAAAAGTGCAACCAACGAGATTCAGGATCTTACACTTATTGGCGATATATTAAAGATTACAAATAATGCATATGCAACAAGTATAGATCTATCTAAATACAATGGCGGAGGTGGTGGTAAACTTACCGAAGCTGAGGTTGTTACCATGGTTACAAATAATGGATTTGCAAAAACAGCCGATCTTAACGATGACGATGCAACCAACGAGATTCAGGATCTTGAGCTTACCGGTAATAGTCTTAAGGTTACTAATAACAGCACCGCTACAACTATTAATCTGGCTAAGTATCTGGATAATACTAATCTCACACCTAATCAGATAGATGGTATTGTTACTGCTAAAGGATATGTTAAAACAGCCGATCTTAACGATGACGATGCAACCAACGAGATTCAGGATCTTGCACTTACCGGTAACAGCCTTAAGGTTACTAATAACAGTGCAGCTACAACTATTAATCTGGCTAAGTATCTGGATAATACCAATCTTACACCTGACCAGGTAGATGCTATTGTTACTGCTAAAGGATATGTTAAAGCATCGAATCTTAACGACAATGATGCAACCAACGAGATTCAGGATCTTGAGCTTACCGGTAACAGCCTTAAGGTTACCAATAACAGTGCCGCCACAACCATTAATCTGGCTAAGTATCTGGATAATACCAACCTTACACCTGATCAGGTAGATGCTATTGTTACTGCTAAAGGATATGTTAAAGCATCGAATCTTAACGACAACGATGCAACCAACGAGATTCAGGATCTTGAGCTTACCGGTAACAGCCTTAAGGTTACTAATAACAGTGCAGCTACAACCATTAATCTGGCTAAGTATCTGGATAATACTAATCTTACACCTAATCAGGTAGATGGTATTGTTACTGCTAAAGGATATGTTAAAACAGCCGATCTTAACGATGACGATGCAACCAACGAGATTCAGGATCTTGTACTTACCGGTAACAGCCTTAAGGTTACTAATAACAGTGCTGCTACAACCATCAATCTGGATAAGTATATGGATAATACTAACCTTACACCTGATCAGGTAGATGCTATTGTTACTGCTAAAGGATATATAAAGTCTTCAGCAATTACTTCAAAGGCAAATATTAACTCACCAGTGTTTACAGGTATACCAGAATTACCTACAGGAACAATAGCCGTAACACAAAGCGCAAACAACAACTCAACAAAGATAGCTACCACAGCATACGTTGATAATGCGGTATCATCAGTTGGTGGTGGTAGTGTATCTGATGCAACAACAACATCTAAAGGTATAGTTAAGTTAGCAGGAAACCTTGGCGGAACAGCCGATGCTCCTAAGCTTACAGTTACAGGAAATGCAAAAGGTGATATGTTATATCATGACGGAACAGAATGGGTTAGAATACCAGCAGGAACAGATGGTCAGGTACTTTTAATGGACGAAACTGAAGATATACCAAAATGGGTTGATCCTAGTTGTCTGCGCCGTAGAGTAATTACCACAGTTGAGAACAAAACAAGAATGATAAAAGGAGAGATAAGAGCAAATGGTACTAAAGTATCTGGTTCTGGATTCACTATAAATAAAAACGGCAGTAACGACTATACAATATCATTTAACGAAGCATTTGCTGAAAGACCAATAATTGTATCAAATATTGTATCTGGCACACCTTCATACTTTACAACAGAGGTAAAATCAATCTCAACATCGGCTTGTAGAATAAAGGTTATTGACCCGGTAAACGGATCTGTAATGGAGGGCGGTTTTACTTTTATTGTGATGGGTACAAAACAGAATGACTAATTAACTTTTAATAACACAAATAAATTTAAATTATGGAACCTTTTATAGGACAAATCATGTTATGGGCTGGTGTTTTTGAACCAAGAGGATGGGCCTTTTGTGACGGACGCACATTATCAGTAGCCGATCATACGGCACTATTTTCGCTAATAGGAACAGCATATGGTGGCAATGGTCGTACATCATTCTGTTTGCCGGATCTACGCGGTAGAGCAGCTATAGGATTTGGTACCGGACCAGGCTTAACTAAACGTCTGTTAGGAGCCAAAAGTGGTGCTGAGGCAAATGTTCTGTTCGAGAACCAGATGCCTGTACATAGTCACGAGGCATACTTAATGGGGAGTAAAGAAACTGCCGACATAAATCTTGTAACTAACGCTACACTAGCATCAGGAGGTAGAGATAACGAGTATAAGATAATAAATCCGGATGAAAAAATGCACGAAGACTCTGTTACCATAAGTAATACAGGCGGAAATGCTCCGGTAAATAATATGCAGCCATATGTTGCGTTAAATTACGTTATTGCGTTAACGGGAATTTATCCACAACGCAACGACTAAACATCTATATAACAGGATATCTCCTCAACAGATATCCTGTTATTCTACTCTATCTTTTTACGGTAAATAATCTTTTGGTTATCGTAATCCCATATCTCCATAATTGGCGAATTATCAGCATATCCATTATTGCGGGCATAGTGCCTTAGAGCCGGATACACCTTAAATGCACCAAACAGAACCGATAATTTTCCTTTATACGGAAACTCAACCACAATACAATCCTCAAAACTCTTCTGTTTTACATTAAACATCATCTTAATACTATCTAACTTATACAGATAATCAGATTCAAGTATCCTGCCAACATCAGATCGTAACTCAAAATCATCTGTCTGGTTAGGATCAGTATAGTACAAGCCAAACCCTTTTACTGTTGATACATTAAACTCCTTCTCAAGAGCATCTTTAACCTCGCCCGACACCACAGTACTATGCCTGTAGTCACCATCAATCTTCTCAAATATAAGAATCTCGCCCCCGCAACGTTTAATCTCAGGTTTTATAACAACAAATGCTCCATAATAATATAGAGCAATAATAAACGATGTCGATAGCATTATTAATATAAACAAAGTGGTCTGATTACTTCTCATGATCTGGAGTGTTTAGTTCTGTATACCTATATTACTCAATTATAAGCACTTTTGCAAATTATTATACCTAAAAATATCTCGATAGAAACAAAAAATCGGGATTAAGTTTATTAATCCCGATAAAATACTCTCTGCTTGTAGTTGAATAGCATTAACCAAATAACCCATTCAAAAATTAATTCTAAACAACACCATGTAACAGAGAATCTAGAAAAAACTCCAAAAGTACTTAGTAAATCTCAATTTATATTACACCCTGCTTAACAGAGGTGAATCATCGCCCAATGCCAGGCGTGCTAAACCAACAACCTTTCTGCACTCATCTATAAGAACATCAAGGGCATCATCGCGCTCGCGGGTTGCCTCTACCGACTCTACACTCTCCTTATCACGCAGAATATGAAGTCTCTCGGTCTCCTCAATATCAGCAACTCTGCTATCTATAACATCCTCTGTAAGTCTATAGTTTGTAAGTATATTAATTGCCTCAGGTTCACCCTTAAGACCACTATAAAATAACATCCCCTTCTCTCGCCACTTCTCATAAGGCGATATAGTGTAATAACCAGGTATTAGTCTGCTCAATACCTCATTATTACGAAAGGCTATACTACATAAACGAATATCTTTTTTAATTTTGATCTCTACACTATCACGCTTCTCTATAAACTGATCATTTACATTAAAAACGTCCTGACGCTCATTTTTCTGTCTCTCAACCAGAGAATAGGTACTGGTAAACATACCATTCAGACCACTTACATTAGCTTCTGAGTAACCTAACGTTGCCAATCCGACCTTAACCTCCGGGTCATTTGCTACATCAACAACTCTTCTTACCCAATCAATTTTTCCTGTAATAGAATACTTCATAAAAATTCTGTTAAGTTTAGAAATATGTTAACTATAAACAATTTACGACAGTCTTATATTAAAGTCAATATTTTTTATAACTTTTTTTTCAGATATCTATCTAAAAATCTCTGATAACCTTACAGCATAAGGCTTTCAGCACTAAAAAAATTTTTACAAAAAATACAAATTCGTACAAAACACAATCTAAACAGCCATATTTCATCTGTATATCAACACAATAACTATAATTAAAACAGAGATATTAAACATACACAATACAAAACACATTTAATTCACCTCTCTATATAAACAAGACTAACCCTAACAAGAGTACAACAGCCTCTTTATAATTTAAATCTTACTACCTATACATATTAAACAGATGGTATTGAATGCAAAAGCCAATACTACAAAACTAAAACCTAACCAAAACAGAAAAATAGCTACCACTCACCCA
>DKJY01000026.1 GCA_002454955.1 Bacteroidales bacterium UBA6680 | reverse complement strand
ACCAGCTGAGCTACTAAGTCAATCCGTTTCTCAAAAAGCGATGCAAATATAAGCGCCCTCTTTAGTTATTCCAAGCTTTAAGCGCTAAAAAATCACGATTTTTAAAACTTATTTTCTATTTGCCTGATTTGTAACTTTAAGTGAATATAATAATTTTTGATGATTTATACATATATCATGCTGTTTACTCTCAAAAATGGTATTTTTAGTAAATATTATCCTTCAATTATTACTCAGGAATGCGAATTATACTTAATTTCACTCTCAAATTAATTCAGATAAATTCTAAAAACATATCTATTTGAAATATGAAAGTTGATTTTGACAATAAAGTAGCAATTATTACAGGTGCTTCTTCTGGTATCGGAAGAGCATTATCTATAGAATTGGCAGAAAAAGGGGCAAAAGTTGTATTGGCTGCTAGAAATATTGATGCACTAAATAGTGTAAAATCGCATATTGAATCTAAAGGAGGAGAAGCATTAATTGTAAAATGCGATGTATCTACTGAAGGTGATTGTAAAAAACTTATTGAAGAATGTGTTACAAAATACAATAGAATTGATATTTTAATAAACAATGCTGGTATATCAATGAGAGCTTTATTTGATGACACTGATATATCTGTTATAAAGAAACTTATGGATGTTAATTTTTGGGGAACTGTATATTGCACAAAATTTACACTACCATATATTCAAAAATCTAAAGGATCTATCACTGGAGTATCTTCTATTGCGGGATATCATGGCTTACCTGCCAGAACAGGATATTCAGCATCTAAATATGCAATGCATGGATTTTTAGAGACAATTAGAGTTGAGAATCTATATAAAGATGTTCACGTATTAATTGCAGCACCTGGATTTACAGAATCAAACGTAAGACTCTCTGCACTCACTGCTGACGGATCTAGTCAAGGGGAATCTCCACGAGAAGAAGGTAAAATGATGACATCAGAAGAGGTTGCTACAATTATAATAAAAGCAATATATAGGAGAAAAAGACAAGTGGTGATGTCAAAAGTCGGCAAAACGGCAGTTTTTCTTAAGAAATTTGTTCCTGCGTTTTTAGATAAGATGTTTTATAAAGCAATGGCAAAAGAACCAAATTCTCCACTAAAATGATATCGCATAGTCAAACTGTAAGGGTTAGATACGGAGAAACAGATAAAATGGGATACGTATATTATGGTAATTATGCTCTATATTATGAAATTGGGCGCAATGAACTTATGCGTATACTTGATTTCCCATACAGTAAAATAGAAGAGATGGGTGTTTTATTAGCTATAAGCCAAATGAATTGTAAATATTTTAAGCCTGCACATTACGATGACAACATAACTATAAAAAGTTATATAAAATCTAAACCATCTGCAAAAATAAGGTTCGAGCATGAGATATATAATCAGAACGAAGAACTTTTAAATAAAGGGTATACTGATTTAGTATTTATTGATAAGGTAAAGAGGTTACCTGTACGTCCTCCAAAAGCACTATATAACCTTTTCGAGAACTATTTTTAGTAAAACAAGAATTAGAGTGGAATATTGAGCTATTATTGCTACTTTTGAATAAGTTTCAAACAAACTCAAAACAAGAGATACTGATGTTGAATATAGCACTATTTGGACCCCCGGGAGCGGGAAAAGGAACTCAATCAACAAAGCTAATGGAGAAATATAATTTAGCTTATATTTCTACTGGTGATCTTCTCAGAGAGGAGATAGCAGAAGATAGTGATTTGGGAAGAAAGGCAAAAGATATTATAGCCAGAGGGGAGCTTGCTTCGGATGAAGTTATTGTCCAGATTATTGAAAAGAAAATCAGAATGAACAATGATAATGTAAATGGTTTTCTTTTTGATGGTTTTCCAAGAACATATGTGCAGGCATATATACTTGAGGGACTTCTATTAAAGTTAAATACATCATTAACCTGCATGTTAAGCCTTGATGTACCTGAAGATGAACTGGTAAACAGACTTCTTGAAAGAGGTAAAACTTCTGGTAGAAATGATGATAATATGACTGTTATCAAAAAACGTCTCGAGGAATACCAAAACAAAACCGTTCCTGTAATTGAATTCTATCAACAAAAAGAGATCTATTTTCCAATAAATGGTGTCGGGAAAATAGATGAAATCTTTGGTAGACTATCTGACACTATTGATCATGCACTTAGTAAAAGATTATTAAATGTAGTTTTAATGGGTATGCCAGGAGCTGGTAGAGGTACTCAGGCTAAAAAAATTGCTGAAAAGTATAATCTCGTCTATATATCTACTGGGAAAATATTACGTCAGGAAGAGGTTGCTAAAGATACTGAATTAGGTAGAATTGCTAAACCTTATATGGATAGAGGAGAGATTGTTCCTGACGAAATAGCTGTTAAGGTCATTGAACGAAAAATAAAAGAGCACCCAGATGCTAACGGATTTGTCTTTAAAGGATTTCCCAGAACAGTAGTTCAGGCTTATATTCTTGATGGATTATTGAGGCGTATTGATTCATCTATCTCTACAATTGTTGAATTCAAAATACCTGAAATTAAAGCAATTAAACGTTTATCTAAACGCGCTAAATCTGAGAAGGCCAGATTTTACGATATGGATACAGATGTAATAATTCAGAGATTTGAAGTATATGACGAAAAAACAAAACCTGTACTAGATTACTTTAAAAGGCACAAAAGTGTTAATACAATTGATGCCACTGGAGATCCGGATAAGATTTTTGAAGATGTTGAAGTAGTTATTAACGAATCTATAAGATTAGCAAAGTAATAAATATCAATAGATATATTTCAAAGCAGAACTTATTGAGTTCTGCTTTTTTTATAGTTGTTCATTAAATTATTTCTGGCAGTGGCGATAGAATATAATATTCAAACCATTGATTAAATTTTAAACCACAATGAAGTTTTATAATATATATTATGTTAAATAAAGTTTATTATAACATACCCTATTCTCATTATTTATCAATATTTTCATCTTTTTTGATAGTCACATAATTTACTATCCTCATATGTAAAAAAAGCCTTTATTCAAGCTTCGTTTAATCTTTGTTCACCCTTTCCAGAATTATATTATTAATCGTTTATACATAAAAAAACGGGATTATCATTCTGATAATCCCGCTCAATATGTCGCTCAGTTTACTACTTCTCTAACATCTTCTTTACCTCTTCATAACGTTTCTTCATTTCTGGATCAGAATTTCTTAAACGAAATGTAATATTCTTAATTGTTTCAAGCGGTGCAACCTCTTGTGGTTTAATTTTATGACACTGTTCAAAATATGGTAACGACTCTTTGAATACTTCATTTGCCTCTTTTAACTTAGCATTATATTCTTTTGTCTTTGATGGTGGGATTGCAATTGCTTCATCATTAATTTTAACACCTACATTATAAAGCATAACACCTAGGTTAAATGCTGCATTATAACTATTAGGATCTTTAGCAAGAGCTAATTTGTATGCAGCTTTTGCTTCTTCCTTCTTATCCATTTTGTCCAACAGGGTACCTCTAGCTTGATATAGACTTGCATTATCTGGACTATTCTTTATTGCAGCCTCTACATATCTAAGAACCTCATCTGCATTCTCACCTTTTGTAATATAGTAGTTTATTAAATTTCCAATTATATTATTATTATCCGGAAATTTAAGAAATCCCTCTTTAAGATAATTCACACCAGCAATAGTATCACCAAGAGCCTGAAGTGATGTATTCAGATATAAATAAGTATTGCCATTTTGTGCATAATCAAGCTCTATTGATTTCTTGAAAAACTTAACAGCTAATTTATGGTTTCCTCCTGTTTGAGCAGAAACAGCTGTATAATATGCCATTAAAGTATCTTCCTTGGCCACAGGAGCAAGCTGTAAAGAATTATAAGCACCTTCAAAATATCTTGCAGCTTCTTTGTAATTCTGCATACCATAATAGTTACTACCTTCCTTAACAAACTCATTCCTCAGTTTATTTACCTTTTCAGCAAGCGACTTATATGTTTTTTTATCTATATCTAATTCAATGACTTTATTATAAGCATTATAAGCTTTAAATAAAGGATCTTTACATATAGGAGTAGTCACCTTCCAAAGTGCAACTTTTCCATTCAAAAACAGAAGATTTATTCCTTCATAAGCATGCACTTCATAAGTTTTGTCTCCAATTGTCTTATTTTCAAGACCAGTCATCTTACCCATGATAAATTTCTCCTCTGTTGCGTCCATTCCTACACGAACAACACCTGTATGAGCAGAGCCAACCTCTACAAAAAGATCACCTCGGTTTATCCATGTCTTAGTTTTAACGTTCTTCTTTGGATTCTTAATAAGCGCATCGCTCTTCTTAATCTTCTTTTTGTACGACTCTACATTAGGTGCCGAATAACCTGCTGTCTGTGCCAGTAAATAACCGGATGATAATAATAGAGTAACGATAAATGCAAACTTTTTCATCTTTCTATAATTTGATTTGAATATATGGTTAATATCTTTATTTAATATATTTGTTTACTCATCATCAGAAGTTTCTACACTCTCTGAAGAAGGGTTAACCTCTTCTCCACCCTGATCTGACTCACCATTCTTCTCCGCAGGTACAATTGCAACTGCTGCTATTGAGTCATTATTTCTAAGATTTATAAGTTTTACACCTTGTGTAGCTCTTCCTGTAACTCTTAGATTATCAAGTGCTAAACGGATTGTCAGACCATTCTTTGTAATGATCATTATATCATTCTCTTTTGTAACCTCTTTTATTGCTACAAGAAGACCTGTTTTATCCGTAATATTAAGTGTCTTTACTCCTTTCCCTCCTCTGCTAACAATTCTGTAATCTGCAAGCTTAGATCTCTTTCCAAACCCATTGTCTGAGATAACAAGTATATCCTCATTATTGGTTTCATTAACACATACCATGCCAATTACCTCATTATCTTCTTCAATGTTTATTCCTCTAACTCCAGAAGCTGTTCGTCCTATTGCTCTAACAGTATTCTCTGGGAAGCGTATCGCTTTACCTCTTCTGGCTGCAATAATTATACCTGCATCGCCATCTGTAAGTTTAGCTTCAAGCAATTGATCATTATCTTTGATAGTAATTGCATTAACTCCATTTATTCTTGGGCGAGAATATGCAGCAAGAGAAGTTTTCTTTATTGTACCTCTTTTTGTACAAAGTATAATATAATTATTATTAATATACTCTTCGTCGTTCAAAGTTTTAACATTTATATATGCTTTTACCTTATCATCTGGCTCAATATTAATAATATTTTGTATTGCTCTTCCTTTAGAGGTTCTATTTCCTTCTGGTATATCATAAACCTTCAACCAATAGCACCTTCCCTTTTCAGTAAAGAACAACATTGTATTATGCATTGTAGCCGTATACATATGTTCTAGGAAGTCTTCGTCTCTAGTTGAGCTGGCTTTCGCCCCTTTTCCTCCTCTGTGCTGAGTTTTAAATTCAGTTAGTGGAGTACGTTTAATATAACCAAGATGCGAGATTGTAATTACCATCTCCTCGTCAGCATAGAAATCTTCTGGATTAAACTCTTCTGCACTATAAACAATTTCTGTTCTGCGCTCATCACCATACTTCTCTTTTATCTCAACAAGTTCTTCTTTTATAATATTCATCTGAAGAGCCTCATTAGAGAGTATATTACGAAGATGTTCTATTGTCTTCATTATCTCATCAAACTCTGCTTTAAGCTTATCCTGCTCAAGACCTGTTAACTGACGAAGACGCATCTCAACAATTGCTCTTGCTTGCTCTTCTGAAAGCTCAAAACGTTCTTTTAAACGTTCTCTAGCTTCCTCAGGAGTTTTTGAGCCGCGTATTATCTTAATTACTTCATCAATATTATCACTTGCAATAATTAATCCTTGAAGTATATGTGCTCTCTTCTCTGCTTGCTCAAGTTCATACTTTGTTCTTCTTATAACAACCTCATGTCTGTGTTTAACAAAGTTTGCAACAATATCTTTAAGTGTAAGCAGTTGCGGTCTACCATTAACAAGAGCAATATTATTTACACTGAACGAACTTTGCAGCGCTGTATATTTAAACAGTTTATTTAAAACAACATTAGCAATTGCATCGCGCTTAAGATCATAAACAATTCGCATTCCATTACGATCTGACTCATCGTTTATATTAGATATACCATCAATCTTCTTTTCATTAATAAGATCTGCTGTCTTTTTAATGAGTTCAGCTTTATTAACAAGGTATGGAATCTCTGTTACAATGATTTTTTCTCTTCCGCTTGATGTTGTTTCAATCTCGGTTCTGGCACGCATTAATACTCTACCTTTACCTGTATTATACGCATCTTTAACACCCTGATAACCATATATTATACCTCCAGTAGGAAAATCTGGTGCTTTAATATAATCTATCATCTGCTCCGGCTCAATATCCTTATTATCAATATAAGCGTTTACTGTATCAATAACATTTACAATGTTATGCGGAGGCATATTAGTTGCCATACCTACAGCAATACCAGATGTTCCGTTTACCAATAAAAGAGGCACTTTTGTTGGTAACACAGTTGGTTCTTCTAATGAATCATCAAAGTTTAGTTGAAAATCTACAGTGTTTTTATCAAGATCAACAAGTGTGTCTTCAGCGATTTTACGTAATCTAGCCTCAGTGTAACGCATAGCAGCCGGGCTATCGCCATCAACACTACCGAAGTTTCCTTGTCCGTCTACCAACGGGTAACGTAAAGACCAAGTCTGCGCCATTCTAACCATTGCATCATAAACAGAAGAGTCACCATGTGGGTGATACTTACCTAATACTTCTCCAACAATTCTAGCAGACTTTTTATACGCCTTCCCTGAAGTTATGCCTAACTCGGACATTCCAAACAGTACCCTCCTGTGTACTGGCTTTAAACCATCTCGTACATCAGGAAGAGCTCTGGAAACAATTACCGACATCGAATAATCGATATAAGCAGACTTCATCTCTTCTTCGATATTGATCTTAATTATCTTCTCTCCTTCAGCCATTTTATATTATTATTTGAATTCTCTTAATCTTACTCTATATATTATATGTATTAACGCACTAATGTAGCTATTTTTTGTAAAAAAACTTATTATTAATATAGCATTTTATCAACAATAGAGCAGTTTTTATGCAGTTAAACCTTTATGTACTTTTTTTTGTTAACAATTATCAGTATATTAAATAAAATATTAGTTTTTTATGCTATTTTGTAATTGAGGGATTAACTATAAATCTTTGGCAATATGGATCAGGATTTTTCACAAAAACTAAAAGATGTTTTATCTTTTAGTAAAGAAGAGGCCATTAGGCTTGGTAATCAATATATTGGAAACGAACATCTATTTCTTGGTATTCTGAGAGAGAATAGCGGTTCTGCTGTTGAGATACTCACAGGACTTGGAATAGATCTACCTGCTATTAAATCTGAAATAGAATCCAGATTAAAGGCAGATCCAGTTATTGATCTTAAAGACGGATCAAATCTACAGTTATATAAATCGGCTGAACGAACTCTAACTCTGGTAAACTTAGAAGCTAAAGCTTTAAAAACAAGTACAATTGGAACTGAGCATCTATTATTAGCAATTCTTAAAGACGAGAACAATATTGCTACACAACTTTTAGCCGATTATAAAATTGATTACCAAACAGTAAAGAAGAAAATTGAAAAAAAAGATATAAAAGACATGAATTATCACGAAGAAGAAGAAGAAAATGAATACTCCAGAAGAGAATCATCACGGTCGTCATCATCTTCAAAAGCAGGCTCAGAGACTCCTGTTTTGGACAACTTTGGTATTGATCTTACCAAAGCTGCCGAAGAGAATGAGCTTGATCCTATTGTAGGACGTGAGAAAGAGATTGAACGACTTGCACAAATACTAAGCAGACGAAAAAAGAACAATCCTATTTTAATTGGAGAACCAGGTGTAGGAAAATCTGCAATTGCAGAAGGATTAGCAATGAGAATCGTACAAAGAAAAGTGTCGCGTGTATTATTTGGCAAACGTGTAATTACACTTGATCTTGCTTCAATTGTTGCAGGAACAAAATACCGTGGACAGTTTGAGGAACGTATGAAGGCCATTCTTAATGAGCTTAGCAAGAATCCTGACATAATTCTGTTTATTGATGAGATACACACAATTGTTGGTGCAGGTGGAGCTACAGGATCACTTGATGCTGCCAATATGCTTAAACCAGCTCTTGCACGTGGCGAAATACAATGTATTGGTGCTACAACTCTTGATGAGTACAGACAGAATATAGAAAAAGATGGTGCTTTAGAGCGACGTTTTCAAAAGGTTATGGTCAGTCCAACATCTATGGATGAAACTTTTGATATTCTTATGAATATCAAGGAGCGTTATGAAGATCATCACAATGTATACTATACAGAAGATGCCCTCTGGGCCTGTATTAAGTTAACTATGCGCTATATGAGTGATAGACACCTTCCTGACAAAGCTATTGATGCTCTTGATGAATCAGGTTCTCGTGTACATATATCAAACATAAGCGTTCCTAAATCAATCATTAAACTTGAAGAGGAGATTGAAGAGATAAAACAATCAAAACTTAAATCTGTTAAGGATCAGCGTTTTGAAACCGCGGTTGTATTAAGAGATAAAGAAAAAGCTCTGCTAAAAGATCTCGAAATTGCTCAAAAGAAATGGGAACAGGAGTTATCAACAAACAGACAGATTGTTGATGACAATAAGGTTGCTGAGGTTGTTGCCATGATGACAAATGTACCTGTACAGAGAATTGCTCAGGCAGAGAGTGCAAGGCTTCTCAAAATGGGCGAAGAGATTAATGGAAAGGTTATTGGACAAAACGAAGCTATTGAAAAAATTGTTAAAGCAGTTCAGCGTAACCGCACCGGACTTAAAGACCCTAATCGTCCAATCGGATCGTTTGTATTTCTTGGACCAACTGGAGTTGGAAAGACTCAACTTGCTAAAATACTGGCTCAATACCTGTTTGACTCATCAGATAATCTTATAAGAGTTGATATGAGTGAGTACATGGAGAAATTCTCTGTATCAAGATTAGTGGGAGCTCCTCCGGGATATGTTGGCTACGAAGAAGGAGGACAACTTACCGAAAAGGTAAGAAGAAGACCTTATTCAGTAGTACTACTTGATGAAATTGAAAAAGCACATCCTGATGTATTTAATCTTCTTTTACAAGTACTTGACGAAGGTATACTAACCGATAGTTTAGGAAGAAAAGTAGATTTTAAGAATACAATCATTATTATGACCTCTAATATTGGTACAAGACAGCTTAAAGACTTTGGTCAGGGAGTTGGATTTGCCACAAAAGCAAGAACAGATAGTATTAACGAAAATGCTAAATCTGTTATACAAAAGGCTTTAAAGAGAGCATTTGCTCCTGAATTCCTTAACAGATTAGATGATGTTGTTCTGTTTAATACACTTACAGTAGAAGATATTCACAAGATTATTGACATTGAACTAAGCGGTCTTTATAAACGCGTTGCTGCATTAGGATTTGAAATATCTATTACTAAGCCTGCAAAAGATTTTATTGCCAGCAAAGGTTACGATATAGAATTTGGTGCACGCCCATTAAAACGTGCGATTCAGAAATATCTTGAGGAACCAATGGCCGAAACTATAATTAAAGTTTCTCCTGAAGAAGGTAACACAATCACTGTTGGATTAAACAAAAAAGATGAAGAGATAACAATAAAAGTTGTCAAGAAAGAAAAAGAGATAAAAAAAGAAGAGTAATTATAATAAAAAAAGAGTGGGAATTGCCCACTCTTTTTTTATATCAAATCTGCATATAGATCAAAATCATCTGCCCGTAATATTTTTACCCTAACAAACTCACCTGTATCTATATCAATATCCGTATCAATAAGAATTTCATTATCTATCTCTGGTGAATCAAACTCAGTTCTACCAATCAGGTAATCCCCTTCACGTCTGTCTATAATAACCTCATATTCCTTTCCTACTCTTTGTTGGTTAAGATTATATGATATATCCTGCTGAATCTCCATTATTTCATCTGCTCGCTGCTGCTTATCCTCCTGAGATATATTGTCTTCAAGATTATCTGCGCCCCAGGTTCCCTCTTCTTCTGAGTATGTGAACACTCCTAATCTATCAAAACCAATATCTTTAACAAAAGCTTTAAGGTCTTCAAACTCTTTCTGACTCTCACCCGGATGCCCAACCATAATTGTTGTCCTTAAAGCTATATCTGGAATCTCTGATTTAATATAATCAAGCAGATCTTTAGTCTCTTCACGGGTTATACCTCTGCGCATACTTTTAAGCACCTCTGTACTACTATGCTGAATTGGTATATCAAGATACTTACAGATATTATCGTAACGTTTCATTACATCAATAACCTCTTTAGGAAACATTGTAGGGTACGCATAATGTAACCTAATCCATTTTAATCCCTCAATATTTGCTAAAGCCTCTAATAATTCTGCAAGTTTTCTATCTCCATAAAGATCAACACCATAATATGTAAGATCCTGAGCAATCAACATAATTTCTTTTACACCTTGCTCAACAAGTCTTGAAGCATCTTTTACCAATCTCTCAATTGGTACAGATATATATCTGCCTCTTATTAAAGGTATTGCACAATAAGAACATCCCCAGTTACACCCTTCTGCTATTTTAAGATATGCATAATGCCTTGGTGTTGTAATAACTCTCTCTCCTACAAGATCAGTCCTAAATGTGGCACTAAGCTTCTCTAATATTGCCTTAAAACTATCTACGCCAAAAAAACCATCAACCTCAGGCATCTCTTTTTGCAACTCTTCTCTATATCGCTGCGAAAGACATCCAAAGACATATATTGACTTTACATACCCGTTGTTTTTAGCCTCAATACACTCTAATATTGTATTTACCGACTCCTCCTTAGCATCATTAATAAATCCACAAGTATTTATCAAAATTGCATCAGCCTCTACTATCTCATCATTGTGTGTAACCTCAATATGATTCACATCTAATTGCTTCATAAGAATCTCAGAGTCAACAAGGTTCTTTGAACATCCCAATGTTATGATATTTATTCTAAATTTCCTTTTCATAAACCGGCGTTATTCCAACTACAATTAAAGCTCTAATTATAAAATGTATAAAAACAGATTGAGCCTGCATATTGCAGGCTCAATCTGTTTTGTTAATTATATCTTAATTAAACAGACTATCAACAAATTCGTGGCGATTGAATGCCTGCAAATCAGTCATTTTTTCGCCAATACCAATATATTTAACTGGTATTTTAAACTGATCTGATATACCGATAACCACTCCTCCTTTAGCCGTACCATCCAGTTTTGTAAGAGCAAGAGAAGTAACCTCTGTTGCTTTTGTAAACTGCTTTGCCTGTTCATAAGCATTTTGACCAGTAGAGCCATCTAAAACCAATAAAACCTCATGTGGAGCATCAGGAATCACCTTCTGCATCACCATTTTTATTTTAGACAACTCGTTCATAAGGTTAATCTTATTGTGCAAGCGTCCAGCAGTATCAATTATTACAATGTCGGCACCATTTGCTTTTGCCGATGCAAGTGTATCATATGCAACAGAAGCCGGATCTGACCCCATGTTCTGCTTAACAATATCTACACCAACACGCTCACTCCATACTACAAGCTGATCTATTGCCGCAGCTCTAAAAGTATCTGCAGCTCCAAGATAAACCTTCTTACCCATCTGCTTAAACTGATAAGCTAACTTACCAATAGTTGTTGTTTTTCCAACTCCGTTAACTCCAACAACCATAATGACATAAGGATTATCTTTTGCAGCAAAGCTTAAATCAACTTCTTTACCCTGATTCTCATCAAGTAAAGCAGCAATCTCCTCTTTAAGAATTGTATTTAGCTCTGAGGTACCTACATATTTATCACGAGCAACCCTACTCTCAATTCTTTCAATAATTTTAAGCGTGGTATCAACACCCACATCTGAGGTAATAAGAACCTCTTCAAGGTTATCTAAAACATCATCATCTATTTTAGATTTCCCTACTATAGCCCTCGATAGCTTCTGAAATACATTGTCTTTTGTCTTCTCCAGACCTTTATCAAGACTCTGCTTCTTATCTTTTGAAAAGATGCCGAAAATACTCATAATTGATATTTTTTTACTAAGAAAGTACGAATATAAAAAAGCTTTCTTTAATTAAAAAGAAAGCTTACAATATCGTGTATTGATCATGTAAAAAAGATTATTTTTTGAAAAACTCTTTTACACTATCGTTAGTAACCATTTCCTCTTTAAACGAGTAAGCGCCTGCATCGTTTTTTTGCATCTTAATAACTTTTGTAAAGTTTTTTCCTGCGCCTTTCTGAAGTGTTGCAACTACTTTCTTTGCCATAACTTAGATTATTTAATTTCGCGGTGAACAGTAACTTTTTTCAAGATTGGGTTATACTTCTTAAGTTCCAATCTGTCTGGAGTATTTTTCTTATTTTTAGTGGTAATGTAACGCGATGTTCCCGGCATTCCACTCTCTTTATGCTCAGTACACTCCATAATAACTTGTACTCTATTACCTTTTTTAGCCATTTTCTAGCCCCCTCTGTTTAGTAAATGTTAACGAACCCTTTTTCTTTCGCATCTTTAAGGGCATTAGCCAACCCTTTTTTGTTTATTGTACGGATACCTGCTGCTGAAACACGCAAAGTTACCCATCTATCCTCTTCGGCAAGATAAAACTTCTTTGAGAACAGGTTTATCTCAAATCTTCTTTTAGTTCTTCTTTTCGAGTGAGAAACATTATTTCCCACCATTGCCTTTTTTCCTGTAATTTGACAAACTCTTGACATCGCTGTTATGTTTATTCTTTAACTATTTTCTTCAAACAGAGTGCAAATTACGTTATTTTTTTTCTAAATAACAAGTAAGAGACTCTCTATTTTACTATTTTATTTCTTATTTATATTCGCATTAAAAAAAACGATCACCAAAGATACTAATCTAGCGGTAATTACAATCGCTTTTTTCAAGGAAAATTCTAAGCATATTCAGAGCTGTTTGTGTTGCTCTAATCATGTTTTTTTCCCTATCGCTACCAAAGCAGAAGCATCTTACAATCTGAATGTTCTTATTTCCTATTGCAATCCAAGTGGTTCCTACCGGTTTATCTGGGGTTCCTCCATCGGGTCCTGCAATTCCAGAAGTAGCTATAGCAATATCTGTATCCATTATGTCGCATATACCTTTTATCATCTCCCTTACAACTGGCTCTGATACAGCCCCATTATTATCAATAGTACTCTTCTTTACCTTAAGTATATTCTCTTTTATCTCATTAGAATATGCTACAACAGTACCTTTAAAATACTTTGAAGCACCTGGAATTTGCGTAATAAACGATGCTATCCTACCTCCAGTACAACTCTCCGCTGTAGCTATTGCTAGTCCCTTTTTAGCTAAAATTTCACCAATTACACTCTGTAATGAATCATCCTCTTGTCCAAATATAGCATCCGGTATAATAGAGTACAATTTATCAATCAACATCTCTATCTCGGCATTTATATAAGGCGATGAGTCTCCCCTTGCAGATAGTCTCAACCTAACCATTCCCGGCTTTGGCAGATATGCTAAACTAATATAGTCCGGTATCGATTCCTCCCACTCCTCAAGAGTCTCTGCCAACACAGCCTCTGCAATTCCCTGAGTTAATACAGTTCTGTTAATTATTGGTACTGTATTAAATTTATTTTTAATGAAAGGAATTACTTTATTTGTGGTTATTGCTTTCATCTCATGAGGCACCCCGGGCATAGAAACTACAATAGTGTTATCTCTCTCAAACAAAATCCCCGGTGCTGTACCCTCTGTATTCTCAAGAATTACTGCTCCTACTGGTTGCAAAGCTTGTCCAAAATTATTACTATTCAAAGGCATTTTACGACCATCAAGAAATGTTTTTATAGTATCTAATGTAGGTTTATGCAGCGCAATAGTTGTATTAAACAGTTTAGCTAAGGTCTGTTTTGTTCTGTCATCATTTGTTGGACCAAGTCCACCTGTAACAATTACCAGATCACTCTCCTTCATTGAATCCTCTACAGCATTTGTAATATGCTCCGGAGTATCTGTTATTGAGGTAATCTGCCGTACAGAAAAACCAACCTTATTTAACTCTGTGGCTAACCATGCAGAGTTTGTATCAATAACTTGTCCAATAAGTATCTCATCACCTATTGTGATAATATCAGCTCTCATACATTATCTTATTTTACACGTCTATATTACACAGAATACAAACCTGCTCCCTCTCAATTTACGAGCGAAATTATATCTTAAATATTTTATTCAAAAACCTATACGTCTTATTCAGATACAAAACATACAGAATCAGGAATAGTTTACAGTTTAAATTTAATAATTAGAACATATAAAGTTATAACCTAATACTATTTTTTTGCAACTAAATATTGCTTTACATTCATACCATAAAGCCATAATTATGGTAAAAAGACCACAAATATAGAAATAAGATGGGTTCACACATCAAACAAAATCAATATCGTATACTTAATATTGGATGTTTTTTTACCAAACAGCACCTATTCAAAAGATACAATACTGTATTACAGATATTTACTGCAAATAAATTAAATTACACTTTAGGGTAAAAATCTTGTATAATTATCCCGATTACCATTTATTGTACATAAATACTTTAGCCTTCGCAAAGTAGCGTTGATACTCTCTACAGCTTAAATACAGTAAGCAATAGAGCCTTTTCAGCATTCTGTTATATCTTAGAATCAATATAAATTAATACATAAACAATCTCTAATATATCATTAACTGTAAAAAACTAATAACATGCGTGTTAGCATTCAGAAATATTAACACTATTGATGCTGTACAATATTATAACTTAACGCATCCTATACCACTGATTACGAACAGTATAAAACAATATGTAGTTGCAATCTATTCGCACACAGGTTTTACGAAAAACTATAGAGTATTAATATTAAAACTATATTAGGCATGTTTTTTGAAACCCATAAATCGGAATTTAACCTATTATTAATTTATAATTTTAACTATCAGTCTAATGAAAAAATTATTTTTGACTTTAACATTATTAAGCTTAACAATTCTATGTATTAACGCTAAAAGGAAAAAGGATGATCCCAGATATGAGATTCACTACAAAAATGTAAAAACCATTGAAAACAGCTATTACAGTATATCATTTGCAAATGCACACTCTCAGGCAGCTTTTACACAGATTAAAGTAACTATAGTTAACAAAACAAAAGATTATCTTATAATAAAGCCATCGGAGTTTGTTTTTAAATATGACGACAAGAGTTTTAGCCCTAAAGGCAAAGACATAATGATAAAACCTGAAAGAACAAAGGTTAAGACTATTACTGTAAAAGGAGATATGAACTTTCATGTAAAACAGCTTAACATTGAGTTTAAGGGTTTTTACACCTTCTCGGCACAAGGAAAAGCTATAGAAACAGAAAACTATATCCTGCCTCCTGTAACTAATAACTTTTCTAATGGTGTATTTGAGTGCGATCTTAAAAAGCTTAAGAAAAAAACTCAGATTACTGATGCTCAATTCAAAGGAAAATATAGTGGCGACAATATTGGTATTGTTGATGCTAAAAAGGTAAATGTAAAAATTGAGAGTGGTCAGGAGTTTGCTACAGAGGAGAAAGATGCTAAAAAGATTATTCTAAGAAAAGGTGACACATTTAAGTTCTCGGCTGTTTTTGATATAGAAGGAAAGATATGTGATATGCAATTTGCAAACATGGAGATTCTTTGGAAAAACACCTTTTCTGAATCTGAGATTAAGCCCATTGATAGTAATATAGTTATGTTGGAATATGATCACGGAAAAACAGTAGGAAAAAATAATTAATTACAAAAAGAGGTTCATGCCTCTTTTTTTTTGCCCCTATTTATACGTAGTTTTGGACTTTATATTTTAAAAGAGATAACTATGACTTTTGTAGCAATTGATTTTGAGACTGCAACCGGATACAGAAACAGTGCCTGTGCTATTGGTATTGTTACAATAAATAACGGTAGTATAATTGATGAATATCATTCTCTTATACAACCTCCAGAAAATGAATACTGGTCACAAAACATACGTGTACATGGCATTACATCAAGACATACATACTCAGCACCTACATTTGATGAGATATTCCCTGAAATAGAGAAGAGAATTAAAAATAGAGTTGTGGTGGCTCATAACGAATCGTTTGACAGAAGTGTACTAAAAAACACAATGCAATATTATGATCTTGACTATTACGGTCTGAATCTGGCAGACAGGTGGGAATGTACAATGAAGATATATAAGGCAAAAGGATTTACTCCTTATAATCTTGGAGCCTGTTGCAGAGAGATGAGTATTCCGCTAAACCACCATGAGGCATTGTCTGATGCACGCGGATGTGCAATGCTATACTACAGAAGAAATGAATAATGATCAAAAGTTTTTATCACACAAAAGAATGAGCATTAGAATTGCTTTACTCGTACACAAAAATGATTTTAACACGAATTCTATCTGCAACTGAAAAACAATTATAAACAGATAAAACTAATAGTGTAAATTTATAAAAAGAGAGCTAACCCAAATTGGATTAGCTCTCTTTTTTATATCATATTTTGTTAGCTGTTAATACAAACCAAATGCAGCCCAATAAAACGGATCTGAATATTTTTTGTCCTTCAATAACTCTTTAAGCTCTTTTGATTCTGGTTTCATTCTGTTTCTGCTTCGCTTTTTATCTGCTGTAGCAAAACATCTGTAAACATTATTCAGAGCTTCAGAAACACTCTCTCCACTCTTTAGTCTTGTATAGAACTCTATAAAAAATGCCGATGTACTTTTGTCGTCTACCTCCCAATTACTTGCTATTATATTGTTAGAACCAGCAAGATAAAAAGCATATATTAAACCATACAAATTACCCTGAATATCGGTCTCTCCAAGTGATGTTTCACAAGCACTTAAAACAACAAGATCTGAGTTAAGATCAAATTGCAATATCTCCTTTATAGTAAGATAACCATCATTTGCTATAATATCATCTGATGGTCCCATACCTGTATAATCATACATTACCAGCGAACTCTTCTCAACATTATTATTTGAGATTGCACCATGTGTTGATATATGAATCATCTCTGCCTTCTTAAGCTCTTTTACCTTGTTCAGACTCTTTACACCAATCTCTGTAGCATCACTATTTGTTAATACCCATCCTTTGTTTTTATCGTCAGCCATTAGGTTTGATATTGTATTAACCTCTTTTACGGCATTCTTAAGATTAATAAACTCTCCTCCTAACGATGATCTTGTAACAGATCTGTATCTCTGATAATCTCTCTCTGTCTCAAGCATAACAAGTTCTTTATCCGTTTTATTTGCATACTTTGCAAACAGCGAATCTCCCTTTATTACAAAATCAGAGATTCCTATAGCAAGCATTTTTTTACGCTTCAACTTATCATAACGCATTTTTCTGGCCTTTTTATCGGCAAATATCGCTAAAGAACTAACATTCTGAACATTATACTCCTCAATAAAATAGCTTTTTTCTCCATTATCTGACTTATACAACATATTAAGAGGTACATCATCTAACCCATTACTAGTAATAATAACTATGTCTTTAAACCCTTTAATATTTGACTCTATTGGCTCAATCAGGTTTTTATATAACCTGTTATTGTACTCAACTAGTTTCTTCTCAATATCTGCAATCATTAGTGGACTCTTCTTAACAAGATACTCATTTACAAATGTCCTTACACCAAAATATTTTTTAATCTGCGTAGAGGTCATATAGGTTATTCTATTATTTTTATTAACCTCATATATACCATCTTCAATTGCTGCTTTACTAGAGAGTAACTTAATTGTTTTTGCATCATACATTATCATATTGTCAACCTCTTTCTCAACAATATCTAGTCTCTTATTACTTAAAACAACATAGTATATCTTTTTATCAAAATACACATAATATAAAGCACACTGGTCTTTATCAAGTATTTTATCCTGAACAATTTTATCATAACTAAATAGTTGGTTAAATGGCCTTGTATGATATCGCGGATTTGAAGATATAACACTCTTCTCTAAACTACGCCTGCTACTTACTAAACGATTATACTCATCGTTCATCTCTAAACTCTTTTTTACCATTCTCTTTCTGGCATATTGCTTGCGCTTTATATCGGTATAAGATATCATACGCTCCAACTGCTCATATTCCTCTTTCTGATTATCAGAAGCATACTCCTCAAACAGATACTTTTCATGAGATCTATGAAGTCTTTTACCAGATATCGATTTCTCAAGTGCAGACAATGCCTCCTCTTTATTTCCCAGATGGTGCTCTACAATAAACAGCATCTTATAGATATGATTCATCTCTGGTATCAGATGGTTATGTTCATCTAAAACATCTTCATTCTTTATATATATACTTATAGCCTCATTCAAGATCTTTTCAGCCTCTGTATACCTCTCCAGTTTAATAAGCACAATTGCCATATTTATATATGACTGAAAATAATCTTCTTTTGCAATAGAATATGTTTTTGTTACTATATCAAAAGTTTTTTTACAATAAACATATGAACTATCGAGATTTCCTGAAAAATTATAATACTTTGCTTTTAAATCATAAGCCAAGCCAACATCCGGGTGTTTATCTCCATAGATATCTGTTAATACAGATATCGATCTGTTTATAAAATCTTCTGTTTCCTCTTTTTTATTAAGATACATATATGATTGTGCCATACTTTTCATAAAGTTTGCAGTAACAGGATGTCTCTCGCCAAATGTTTCAAGCGCAACTTTGTATCCTTTATTATACAACTCTATAGATTCTTTATATTTACTCTCTTCAACCTTTAATTTTGCAAGGTTATTATACAGATGGGTATACATAAACGGGCGGTTTTTTATCTTAGCCAACGCAATTTGCAAAGCTTTCTGATAAAATGCCTCCGATTGCCTATAATTACCCATATATTTTAAAACCAGCCCCATATTATTATAGGTATACACAAGATTAGGATGATTCTCTCCACCTACCTCTGTAATAATATTTATTGATTTGTTAAAAACGCTAACAGCCTTTTGGTAATAGCCTTTTTCGGTATAGAGATCTCCCATAACATTATATGCAATCCCCATATCCATGCAATACTCTCCTTTCAGTTTTCTGAGTACTCTCTGATCAATATTATAATGTTTAACCGCATTATCATAATCGGCTATCCGCTTATAACATCGC
This sequence comes from Bacteroidales bacterium UBA6680, assembly GCA_002454955.1. Classification (GTDB taxonomy): domain Bacteria; phylum Bacteroidota; class Bacteroidia; order Bacteroidales; family UBA6680; genus UBA6680. Next base: position 26,776 of record DKJY01000026.1, on the reverse strand, counting down.
CCTATATTATTGTTTAATGCAGAGTAGTAAAGATTCTCACCATATAGTATATAATTAATATTTGCCGCTCTTTTGTAATCCTCAATTGCTTCAAGAAAATCAGATTCTGCGTTAAGATAATAATCACCACGTAAAGAGAACAGGGAGCCTACTCTATCATGTAAACTATCCGGATAGATCTTCATAAGCATAACCTCTGCACTATCCAGTTTTGGTTTCATTTCACCATATTTACCTGACATATATGCCTTTTGCGTATACGCTAACAGGGTGTCAATAACAGGTAAATCTGATGTGTCCTTTTGAGCTTTTACCGGAGATATAAAAAGTAATGAAAGTAATCCGGCAAGTACAACTATTTTTTTCATAATTGGGTAAGTTTATATTTGAATACTAATATAAAACATATATAAATCAGATAAAAAGAAAAGTGCCGATATAAAGTATATAACGACACTTTTTTATTATCAATCAACAAATCTATTAGAACTTTCTGTTTGGGTTTTTTGTATTGTACAGAGGCACATCAAATCCGGTGTGTATCTTTAACAGATACCTGAACAACTCTGTATCAGGATATTTATAGTTTGCCTCAAGCAGCACATCATATAACAGAAACTGGTTCTCAACATCTGCATAGTATGAATATGCTCTTATAAAATCAAACTTTGTTTTAAGTTTAAACTGCTTAATGCTCTTTATATCGGTTTCGGAGATAACAGAAACCACACCAAGATACTCCTCTGTATCACCATCAGGTTTTATTATCCAATAATAGTGCTTTCCGCTTTTAAGGTCAATGCCTTTAAGGTTTAATACATTAGATGTAACACTGTCTCTCTTATAAATAACATCTTCGCTCTCCATATTGTATAGCACAACAGATACACTTCTTGTATTGCTATTATTAAACTGCCATTTTATCTCAGAATCTGTTCCCTCAATCATTTTTGACGATTTAGGAAAGACAGCTAATGATAACGTTTTACTGCTTCGTGATATAACTGATCTGTTCTCCAGACTAAGCACCCTACTCTCTTGCAATATTTTATCAAAAACATCTGTACTATAACACTCTATATCATCTTTAAATGTATACTCATCGCCTGAGCTCAATGCTTTTTCTTCGCTATTACACAGCAGCAATACAAAATCACCTTTCTCAACAACAACCTTATCCTTATAAATAAACAAATACGGAACTGTTATCTCTGTCTTAACCCTGTTTCTTATAACATATGCCTCTCCTTTAGCCGAAAGAAGAGTTGCTATACTTTTCTGGGCTACAGAATAATTCATTGTAGATATAAGTACAAGTATTACTCCAATACCTCTCATCATGTCTGTATTCTTTATTTTTTGTCCTGTTAGCATTACAAAGAAACCAATAAAATATAGAAATTACCACTATGTTAAAATATGCTATGTTAAACACAAAAACGCATCAATCTGGTTTAATGCATATTACAAAAAACATTATAATAAACTGTTAACCTTTTGCTTCCCTTTTTCTACAAAAAAAATTGTCAGTACTAATACATATATTAAATATATAACCATATTTTATAGCTAATTTATAATTATATGATTCATATTGAGTGATCTAATAGCATTTTTTCATATATTACACATCTGTTACTTACTAATAACTATTTAATTATGAAAGTTCTAAGAAAAATCCTATTTGTAGTGATTACTGTAATTGCTATACTGCTTATTATTCCGCTGTTTGTATCTGGCGATTACAGAGCTGAGCGAGAGGTTAAGGTAAACCGAAATGTATCTGAGGTTTTTGACTACATTAAGCACCTTAAGAATCAGGACAACTATGGTGTTTGGGCAAAAAAAGATCCTGATATGCACAAAGAGTTTAAAGGAACCGATGGTACGGTTGGTTTTATTTCGGGATGGACCAGCGATAAAAAAGATGTTGGTCGTGGCGAACAAGAGATAACAATGATTGAGCAGAACAAGCGTATTGAGATGGAGTTAAGATTCTATGAGCCATTTGAGAGTACAGATTTTGGCTATCTTACAACTGAAGCTATAAATGACTCTACCACCATTGTAAAATGGGGCTTTTATGGCAAAATGAAGTATCCTATGAATGCAATGATGTTGTTTATGGATATGGAAGATATGATTGGTACTGATCTTCAGAGTGGCCTTAATAATCTTAAGGTTATATTAGAGAAATAACTATAAAGAACATATATCAGAGGCTCTTGCGGGTCTCTGATATACAGCTATCTATTCAGATCTCTTTTTAAACACAAACCTGTTTCTGTCAATATTAACCACATCGGGGTTAATTGATATCTCTCCGGCAGATGTAATACGTATTATAGACATAATTTTACTTGTTGTATGCTCATTTACGCTCTTTAAACGGACTATTTCAGGGTTGTATATATCAGCCAGTCCCTTAAACAGAGAGCTGCAATAAACGGCCCATAATCCTGAATACGACATTATCTTATAACCAGTCCCCTCGTTAAATGTGTATCTGTACAGAATATTATTATTGGCTGCTTTTGAATATACATTGCCACTCCTGAAGTTTACATATACTACAGTTTCGTCTCTCTTTAGCTTAGGATGCGTACTTGATGTTGTTACAATCACCTTTCCGTATGACTGTTCTCCGTAATTATCTTTACTACTACTATAAAAGAGTATATCGCCAGTAAAATTGAACATACTCTGTTCTGACCTTCTCTCATTTTTAGATATCATAATAATTACCTCGCCAAATGTTGTTCTGAATATATCTTTTAATACTATATCATCTACACTAATATTAATATTATTCTGAAACAGAAGTATCTCTTTAAAAACCGATATCTCACTCTCCGACCCTTGCACAAAAAAATCGTTCATCCATACCTTATTACTCGATGGTATAATAGCACTTTGCATTACAGCCCTGCTTAAAGCCTGAAACATTGCATCTCTGTAGTTCAGTCCCGGATCTGATATACCAATATAGAGACCATCTTTGCCTGGTGTAGTAAGTATCCACTCCGGAATGGTACTGTTAACTACCGAATCTGTTACTTCAGTTGATGTACTGCTAATAACTGATTCAAAATGATTTTTAAACTCAGAATAGTCATTGGTTTGCGCTAATATAACTGCATAACCAGAGATAAATATTATAAATGTGTAGATATATCTCATATATTATAGTTTGTCTCTTTTATTACCATATTAAACCACTGCAGATCAGTTATAATCTCTAAAAGCTTAACACCTATCTTATATTGGTTCCCGGTGCAGTTAAAGATAATGCTTTATAGATAGTCATAAACCATTTTGACTAACTAATTATCAACATTAAAACAATAAAAAACCCCCGCAAGATATCTGTAAAGATATCATTATGCGGGGATGACTATAAAATATTATAGTAATCAAAAGAGTCTCTATTTCTGCATATTCTTCTTTATTCTGTTGTTTGTATAGTCTATTATAGAGCGTATTTTTCTCTCCAGATCGCTATACTTATCAGGGTTTGAAATACTCATTGCCTCAATATAAATAAGCAGCTCTCTGTTTATTGTATTACGCAACTGTATATGTAGTTCATATGCCGATACATTATTATTACTCTCAGCCTCTTTATTAAACCATACCTGAAGCTCATTTTTCCATTCTGAAACTACATGCTTAAGATTATCTATATACTCATTTAAGAAACTAAAACTCTCATTTATTGCATTTTTAATCTCTTCTTTATCAAGATCTTTAATTAAAGCATCTAAAGCAACTGTTTGGTTACTGTAGGTATAGTTTATTATATCAAGTGAGTATTTCTCAAGAACACCATTTACCAACATGGCATTACTCCTGTCCTTAGGTTTTGTAAGGTATGTTAATCCTTTAACTATATGAAAAACTACACGTGTGGCCTGGTCTCTTAATTTATCTTTACTTATTAAAACAGATTTCTTTCTACCCTCATTTATTATCTCAATAAGCAGATTGTAGTCTGAACTAAGTTTCTCTCTTATAAACTTCAGGTACTGATCTTCTTCTACAAAGTAATCTTTTATTGCAATTAGAATATTACCCAATGCATAACTAATGTCACTAATACCTGATCTTGAAAAAATTCGCAGATTTGTTTTCATACGTCTAAAAATTTATTTTAAATATTAAATAAGATTCTTATAACATTATAAATCTCTTACCTAAGGGGTTTTACCTAATACTTATATAATTATTAATAGTAAAACTGGTTTTATATAAATTGCCTTACTCTTAGTATTCAAATATGTTCTATTACATTACAACTATTTATTAGTTTGTACCCTTAACATCTTGTGATTGGTTTATAATGTTGGTCTAATTCCGGGTATGTTCTCTTACAGAATAACTCTGTTTCAGTTAGTTTATAACTAATTTAAATATAAATGAATAAAAAGTCAATATTTTTTACCAAAAATTTTAAATAAATATCACTTTTTACACTAAATGCTCATATAACACAAAACAAGATCATTTTCAGCAAAATACACAACTGTTTTTACTTAATCCAAACTTATTACAGGCAGCCATTACATAAATCTGTTCTACACTAAACAGCTGCACATATCAGTTTCTGAATCACCAATAATTAAATACTCAATTTATATGCAGTATAATATGAGCAGAATGTATCAATCACAGCTCAATATGTAGTGTTTCTGAATAGTACAGGTTTATAGCACTATTAACCTATAAATTACATTTAGACTATAGATATACAGCACATTAAACAGGCCTGTTATATTATAAAGATACTAAACCAACAACTGTAAGTAGACAATTATGTTAATAAAATGCTCTACTTACAGTTACATTATATTAATAGTTATTTTAAAACAGCATTACAACACCTTTAAGTTTATTACTTTATAAATATTATGACACACCTTATGCATGCAGATATCTATCTTTTTGTAAAAGATATAATATTACAGTTAAGGGTTAAGTATTATATCTATTAAATGGCTATATGTATATTACATTAACAACATTACGCTAACAAGATGGTTAACTCACACGTTATATACACCATTATACAAATAATATTATGTTGCTGCACACCTCTTTAAATATAACCTGTAATAGATATCTGTATTAGTAGTTGGTAAGAGTATAAACACAGCTACATGTAACAACTGTATATAATAAAACAACATTTTATATACTATTTTCACATATAATACAGTATGTAATTACGGTGTAACTTAAGCAGATATATCAACATGTATAAATGCCTGTAATAATAAGCAATCCGGGAATATAACAATAAGCACTTTTTTACGTTATTTTAACAATCAGGTATCTTATAATGGCATGTTATTTGATATCTAATTACCATTTAAAACCCTTAATAATGAACATGAGCAGACTATACTTATTAAAGAGACTTTGTTCCTCTAAAAAAAGCATCTTAAAGATATTGGATTACCCATTCAAACGATTCAACTTCTTCATAATAGTATTTATTATACTATTTATATTTTTTCACTCATCTATTAAGATGTACTTTGCCCAAAACATTGTGGTACCGTATATTAGCAAAATAACAACCGGATATATACATTGGGCTTATATTGTGGTTATATTACTACTGGGTATTCTTTTTTTTACAAGAAAGGTTATAAGAAACTATGTATATTCAGGAAAGGTAGTAACCATATATACTATTATTATTACTGCACATCTGATATACAGACTTAATAATACTTGGATATACTCAACATTTACCGATAAAGGGGTACTTAGTAGTATTGCGTATCTGGATATCATATACTTTCTGACCATTCCTGTTGCTCTATCGGTATATAACAGATATATCAGAAAAACATCGGCAAAAACAGATTCAATTTTAATTGACGATACACCAAAAGAGTCTGATAACGATATTCTGCCAGACAGGCGATTAATAGCCTCAAAACTAATTAATCCGATAATAAATGTAAATAGCGACACCTCTTATGCTGTAGGTATTACATCGCCATGGGGTAATGGTAAAACTACGTTTCTTAAATATCTGATGAAAAAAATTGGCGATAAAGATAAGGATGCAATACTTATTCAGTTTTCGCCATGGTACTGTAAGTCAGAGTCAGATATCACATCGCTGTTTCTTGATACTATTGCCGGTAAACTAAAGAGGTATCACGGATCTATTAATACACAAATTAATAAGTATGCCAAGCTTATGCTCTCGTTACGCAGAAATGAGATTACAAGAAGTTTAAAAGAGGGTTTAAATATGCTTTCGGAAAAGAGAGACATTAAATACCTCTATGATAATATAAACAGAACAATATCTGAATTAAACAGAAAGGTGTATATATCAATTGATGATATTGACAGGCTTCATCCGGAAGAGATTCTTGAGTGTTTTAAGATTATACGAAACACTGCCAACTTCAGAAACGTGATATTTATTATTGCCTTTGATTCTGAGTATGTGAATAAAGCACTTGCAAAGTGTCTTAAAGATAATCATCAGGGTTATCTTGATAAGATTATTCAGTTACAGTATAATTTGCCACGAATAAGTCGTGAATCTATTATTGAGTATATAAACAAAAGCTTGAGTGATAACAGTATTATTAATACCGAACTCAACAGTTTAATAGAGTACAATAGTAATAAATCCGATAGCATTGACCTGAGCATATACCTTAATAATATTAGAGAGTGTAATAGGGTGTTAAATACATTCTATGCACATAAGAGTGTACTTGAGGGTGAGATTGAGATAAGAGATATGTTTTTGGTATCGATACTTAAGATATTATACCCTACTGAGGCTCTGGAGATATATGTAAATATTAACCGATATTTCAGGTTTGATAATGGTATTCAGCTAAAAATTATTCCGGGAACATCAGATCAGGCAGGTATTGATTATGAGATTGACAAGCTAAATAATGAGACACGGTTTAAGGATCTTATTCATGCAATATTCTTTACCGGAAACAGTAGCATACGTAGTGTCTCTTCTAATTACAACTACTATATATACTATAATGGCGTACTACCCAACGATTTTGTATCGTACTCGCAATTTGATAAGGCTATAATATCGTCGGTAAAGATGTTCAGGCTTATAGATAAGGTTCAGAAGATAAAGGTAGACAACCTTTTACTAAAACTTTTAGCAAATAAGCCAACCGAGATGAATGATATTAAGATTACACTTATGGGCATTATGTACTGTATTAAGATGTATTTTGCCCACAAATCTGACTGCAAAGAGCGATGCGATATTATTGATTATTTAATAGCATATGAAGATAGGTTTATAAAGATACTGAACAGTATTGTATCTGATAGTAACTCAGATATTATTCTTATGCAGGTGGCTGCAATTGTTAACGATATACGACACAAATATTATAAGCGCGAATTTGATCATGCACCATTTCCGTGCAACGGAAGTTCTGATGATACTATAAACAGTACTATATTAACCATAACTGATGAGCTTGAGAAGACAAGTATAAAGATACTTGGTAAGGCAGTTAAGAGTGGTAATATAGATACTAACCTGTTTAGAATGTACAGATATTGTTACAGCTATGTTAATGGTAGCGATACTATAATGAGTTCAAAGGCTAACAGTTATATGGTTGATATTGCAAACACATTGCCATCGGAGTTTCTTAAATGCATGTATATGTCAGAGTCGTTACATTATGCTGAAGATATATTTAATGACAGAGATAGTTTTATGGAGTTTGTAACAAATACCGTAAATAACAACAAGTCTGACAGTAAACTTGCTGAGATATACGGCATAATATATAACGGATGTGTAAATATTTTAAAATAATATATGCTTAATACGATATATTGTGATATATTTATATAAGAACATATAATATATCTTTATTACTAAGATTAATACGCTAATACATTTATTATTAACCAAATTTTAACAGATGAAGTTAAATTTAGACAATTGCATTAAGGCTTATTGTAGCAGACAAGGTTCTGAAGCCAACTATGCATTAAAAAAGAGCAGAACTACAGTAGATGTAGAGTCTGCAACAACCCCACCCCAGAATAGTATTATGAGAATCTTTGATTATAACTGCCACAGGCAGGCTAGCTTTATTTATTAATTAGATTATTACCACAATAATCTTAGGTTACATTTACTGTAACAAAAAAAGCAGATTGACATGATTGCAATCTGCTTTTCTATTTATCTGCCTGCGCTTTTACTCTATAAGATACATATATGTTTGTTAATTAGCAGGGGCAAAAACATCTGTTAACTCTATTTTAGCAGTTTTGGGCTGCAAAACACTCTTAAGAATAATCTGATCTTGACTAATAGAGGATATCTCTTTAGTCAATTTAGTTGTCCCAATGTGAATAATAATCTGTTTCTCATCACTGCTTAAAGACCAAACACCTTCAGTGTATTTTTCGTCTGCACAGATATCCTGTCCCGGATCATAGATATAGATTCCATTAGGTTTATATGTAAATCTATCATCTACATAACATGGTTTTGGATCGCCATGAACTGATATTCCGTTTTCTACAGAACTAACAGCCAAATATTTCCACTCTTTTGAGATAAGAATCTCCTTTACACTATTCTTTTCATCATCTTTTTTACAGCTTGTGAGAAAAAGTAAAAAACAGCTTAAAATAGCTGCCGACATTACAAGTTTCTTCATGTGTTTATTATTTGTTTTTCATTTGTTACACAGAACTCGCAGAATTTAGGTATCCTTGTTTCTGAGAAAAGCCTTTATTCATGCCAGTTTCATATAAAAAATAAGTTTGAATTAGAACGTAAATATATTGGTAAATATTATTTTGAAGTGGAATACTGATTTAAGAGAGTAGTCAGCATCTGATAAATCTGTGTCTGTTTTTTTACTGTAAAGAAATCGGGCTCAGATTATTAGAGTATATCTGAACCCGATGCCTGATATTTACACACTTTTGCTAAAGGTGTTAAATCCTGCTCTAAAACCTGTACAAAATTAATATGGTATAAATGTCATTACCATTTCAACAGTTATTCCCTGCTCTGATACAGAGTTTTTAAGAATAATTTCGTTCTCTTTAATAGATACTACTGTAAGTTTAGTGGTTTCATTATCCTCAATAATTGTTAAGGTTTTTTCATCTGAGGTCAGGGTCCATGTTCCGTCAGATGGTTTCTCATTGCCATCGCAAAGAGAGGTTCCCGGATCGGTTGTAAAAGTGCCGTTTAATTTAAAGGATAGTTTATCATCCTTTATGCAATCTTCAATTGTATCGCTTGAAACACCATTTACTGTAGAGATAATTGATTTATACTTCCAATCTTTAGCAGTGATCATCTCTTTTTTTGTCTTACTATCGTCGTCATCTTTCTTACAACTACTAAAGACAATTAAAAATCCAATTGAGATAATTCCCAGAATTACAAGTTTTTTCATCTGTCCTGATTTTAATTATGCCTACTCTAAACGTTTTCGGCAACCCATTTTTATGTTTTTTACGACATAACAGGACAACGGTTTTATTCTTACACTGAAAAAACTTTTATCAAAAATTCCAGTTTTGATCTATTGCGGCAATTCGGCTTTTGTATATTTTAAGATCTTTTAAATCTGAGTTCATAAGCTTTTTAAGCTCTTTGCTTCTTGTAAAGATGCGGTATGTAAGCATTACAGCAAACATAAGTAACACTGCAATTGTACTGGTATTAATAAAAGGCTTCTCTGTATCAAAATATTGCAACAATATATTTATAATAGGATACACAACCGCAGTTATTGCCGCTGCAATTATACTGTTTCTTATGTCGCGTCTGTGTTTATCTGCCTGCTTCATTGGTTTGCTATATTCATCAACCTTTTTGTTCAGTTCTGCAACTATTTTTTCTCTCTCTTTACGCAGATTGTATTTATTGTATCCTCTCTGGTTAAGAATTACGCCTGCAACTATTTTCCTTTCAAAATCAATTGATCCATCGTGTTTAAAAAGGTAAAAGAGGTTATTATCGGTATCTCTGTTCAGAGATTTTTTTAATTCGTTATTCATAAAACAACAATATTTAAGATATGCATTATGCAGCAGTTAATTTTAGAATATCAACTGCCACAAAATACAAGCTATATTAATTGTTAACTAAAAAATTACTGCTCACTGTCTGAACTGTTTTTGGCTTTACTCCTGCCCGCTTGCTTTAGTGCACGGTCAATAATCCACTCTATCTGACCGTTGATGCTTCTGAACTCATCGGCAGCCCATTTATCAAGAGCTTCATATTTTTCAGGGTCAATTCTTAGAACAAACTGTTTCTTTTTGGCCATAACAACTCTCTCTGTTTTTAATTTCTCTTCTTAATACTTTTAATAAGCTTAGATCCTCTATCTATAAAGATATCAAGCTGATTAAAATCAAGAATCCATCTGTTTATCTCTAATCCGAGCGTAAATTTACTGTTAAATTCCTTTATTTCGTTTAGCCTATCTTTCTCTGCACGTATTTTAAGAGGCGTAAACTGTCTGTTTATATCAAGAAACAGATCGGCATCGCTCTCTTTAATTAATATAGGTTTGCCCGATTTATCAGAAACAGACACTATCAGTTTCTTATCTATATAACTATTTCCGGTTTTAATCTTATTACTGGTAAACAGCTTGGTAACAAATTCTCTCTTTATAATCTCGGTCTCCTGATGCGGGGTCTGATCAAGAAGGGTATATACACCACAGAAAGTATTTGTTGCCCCTACATTTGTTGTAAAAGAGTCAAACGCAATAAATATTATATCTTCAATCTTAAAGTAAACTATCTTCTTTCTGCTAATAGGATCGCCCGGAGCTACAATAAAACGTTTTGCATCTGATGATGTAACGTACTCATATCCCCGACTTTTTGCATAGTTCACAACTATATCTACTGACGATTGATTACTCATAGTATTAGTTTTTTGTATTAATGGTGCAACGTACCAGTATTAACAATAGGTCTTGCAGATTCATCGGAACATAGCACAACCATAAGGTTACTAATCATTGCCGCTTTCTTCTCTTCGTCCATATCTATAATATCGCGCTCTTTAAGATTCTTAAGTGCCATCTGAACCATGCCAACTGATCCTTCTACTATCTTTTCGCGTGCTGCAACAATTGCGGTTGCCTGCTGTCTTTTAAGCATAGCACTTGCAATCTCTGCTGCATATGCAATATAGTTTATGCGTGCCTCAATTACATGTATTCCTGCAATATCAAGACGCTCTCTTAGCTCCTCTTCCAGTTTAGCATTTATCATATCGCCACCGGCACGCAATGTAATCTCTGCCTCTTCGTCCTCAAAGTTATCATACGGATAGTGTCCGGCAAGCTTACGTAGTGCTGCCTCGCTCTGAACTCTCACAAAGTGTTCGTACTCGTCAACTTCAAAAGCAGCTTTAAAAGTATTATCTACTTTCCATACAAGTACAATACCAATCATTATAGGGTTACCAATTTTATCGTTTACCTTAATTGGTTCGCTATCAAAATTACGAGCACGTAACGATATTCTCTTTTTACTATAGAGTGGATTAACCCAGAAGAAGCCATTATCTTTCATTGTGCCATTATACTTACCAAAAAGTACAAGTACAACAGATTCGTTAGGATTAATTGTAACCAATCCGGCAAATGCAAACAGTATAAAAGGTATTAATACCAATAGAGGAATTAATTTAAACAGAACTCCACCAACAATAATTGCAGCAAGCACAAGTAGCAGTAATATAAATGCTACATAGCCATTTGATCCTCTGTATTCTTTCTCCATTTTCATAATATTAAGTTTAAAATGATATTAAAATGATATCATAAAAGTATTATATACATATCTGTTTTCAAAATTTTATTTAGGTTTTTTGGCTAAAAAATATTCTGGCAGTAGTATTTTTCATAAAAACGACTCGTCTAAATATCTTATTAACAACTGTTTTTATAGCAAGACAGATTATAATAACATAGAATAGTGCTTATGATTATTCCTGTTACTTATAAAAAATGTTAACCCTAATAACATAAACAGTCAAAAAGATTATATTTGCTTCAATAATTTAATATTCAACAATACTGGTTAATGGAAAGACAGAGTCCTGCACTTGCGCAATTTCTTATAGTAATTATAGATTGGTTTCACACTCCTTTTAAGAAATATATACCTACAGAGACGTTCAGATATGCTGCTACAGGAGGTGGAAACCTGGTGTTAGATACAATTTTATACTCTATCACTTATAACTTTATTATTAATAAAGAGATTATTGATCTGGGCTTTGTAGCAATAAGTCCTCACATTGCTGCTCTTTTAATAGTATTTCCTATAACATTTACAACTGGTTTCTTAATGGCTAAGTACATTAATTTTAACACATCGGTTTTAAAGGGGCGCATACAACTATTCAGATATATGGTTGTTGTGGCAGGATCACTATTAATAAATTACTCATTTCTGAAATTACTTGTTGAGTATCTTAATATATGGCCAACAATTTCTAAAATGATTACTGCAATTTTTGCTGTAACATATAGTTATACAATGCAAAGATTCTACACTTTTAAAACAAATAAAAAACCTTTAATCAAGTAGTTATATCACAAGCCTGTTTTTTAACATCTAAATTTTATTATTTCTCTATTGCAGGTTGAAACTTTGAAATTATCTTTGTTCGTAAATTAACGAACATATGATAAAAGATAAGATAACAGACAAACAGAAACAACTTGCAAGATTTGCCAAGGCAATATCTCACCCGGTAAGGGTATTTATCCTGGATTATCTGTCAAAACAATCGTGTTGCTACAGTGGCGATCTTTCAGAGATTCTGCCTATTGCAAAGTCAACACTATCGCAACACCTTAAAGAGCTTAAGAGTGCCGGATTAATTCAAGGCGAAACAGAGCTTCCGAAGGTAAAGTACTGTATTAACAAGCAGAATTGGAGTGAATTTAAGTTACTTATGAATGAGTTTGTAGGATAAAAATTTTTTAATCTTCTAGTTCGTGTTTTTACGAACTACGAATAAACTACTAAGATATGGATATAAAAGTATTAGGTACAGGATGTACAAAATGTAAAAAACTGGAAGAGTTGACACGTAAAATTGTTGAGGAGAAAGGTATTGATGCAACAATTACCAAGATTGAAGACATTGTAGAGATAATGAAGTTTAATGTTATGTCTACTCCTGCCCTTGTTATTGACGGAGAGGTTGTTCTTAAAGGAAAGTTACCAAAACAGAAAGAGCTGGAGGCTTTGTTAGTTAAGTAGTTAATCAGTAACCATAATTTATATTAAAATGAGAAGAATAGTTTTGTTGGCTTTTATATCGTTAGCCACATTAATTACTTTTGCGCAGTGCAAAAACAGAACAAAATCGTGCTGCGATAAATCAGAAAATACAACAACACAAGAGACTGTAGAACAAAATGAAAATGGTATAAATGTATATTATTTTCATTTTACCAGAAGATGTGTTACCTGTAATAGTGTTGAGAAGGTTGCAAAAGAGTCTATTAAGGAGTTATATGGCGATAAAGTAGGATTCTACTCGTTGAATCTGGAAGATGAAAAAGGCAAAAGCTTAGCTAAAAAGCTTAATGTAACAGGTCAGACTCTGCTAATTGTAAAAGGCGATGAGAAGACCAATATTACAAATAGCGCATTTATGAATGCCCGTACTAAGCCGGAGAAATTAAAATCTAAGATAAATAAGATAATAGGCAGTATATAAAGTAAAAAGGGTTGATAGTCTATCTCCGAATACTATTACAAAACTTGCTTCATTATTATAGTAATAGCAAAGAGATAGATTATCTCCCTTATAAATAGTGTTAAACGCAAATATACAAAAAATGGAGATATTTGAATCAATTGTTGAGAATTCGCAGTTACCAATTCTCACAGCATTCATTCTTGGATTGATGACTGCTATAAGTCCGTGTCCGCTAGCCACAAATATTACTGCTATTGGTTATATAAGTAAAGATATTCAGAATAAACGTAAGGTATTCTACAATGGAATAATCTACACATTAGGACGAGCAATTACATATACACTAATTGGTATAATAATATATTTTACTGCAGGTAGTATAAATATTTCAGGATCGTTACAGATGTGGGGTGAGAAGTTTCTTGGTCCTATACTAATAGTTATAGGCTTATTTATGCTGGGTGTAATAAAGGTAAATATACCCGGATTAAGTAATATATCAGAGAAACTTGGAAATAAATCGAAAGGAAGAGTATGGGATGTACTACTATTAGGTATTGTTTTTGCTCTGGCTTTCTGCCCTTATAGTGGTGTACTATATTTTGGTATGCTTATTCCTGTTACCGTTGTAAGTGCAAAGGGGCTTTATCTGCCTTTTATATTTGCCATTGCAACCGGAATACCGGTTATACTATTTGCATGGATTATTGCATTCTCTGTTGGATCTATAGGTAAATTATATAATAATATGAAAGTGTTTGAGGTTTGGTTCAGAAAGGTAATTGCTGTGTTGTTTACTGCTATTGGAGCATATTATACCTATACCATTTTAGTTGCACCTCTGTTTAAATAAAGAATTATGAGAGAGAAAATTTTATCGCTTAATGAGAATACAAATGGTATCTTATTACCTGTTCTGTTAATTCCTTTATGGGTATTACTTTACCTTAACCTTGCTCCTATATCTGAGTTTCTTACTGTTGGATTATTTGGTATGAAAGCCGGAACGCATCTTACTGAATCTGTAACATTCTTTGTTTTTGAGGTTCCCAAGGTTCTCATGTTACTTATATTAATAATATTTGCTGTAGGCGTTGTAAGAAGTTATTTTACAGCAGAAAAAACAAGGAAGTTTCTTGAGGGTAAGTCGCTGTTTACCGGAAATGTTATGGCCTCGTTACTTGGCATTATTACTCCTTTCTGTTCGTGTTCTGCTATACCTCTTTTTCTTGGTTTTGTAGAGGCTGGTGTACCTATTGGAGTAACATTCTCTTTTCTTATTGCTGCTCCTATGATAAATGAGGTAGCAATAGTTATGTTACTAGGTTTATTTGGTGTAAAGGTTACTGTAATATATGTTATTACAGGTCTGTTTATTGCAATTACTTCAGGTTGGATAATTGGTAAATTAAAGCTAGAGAAGTATGTAGAGAAGTGGGTGTTTGAGGTAAAGACTAATAATCAGGATGCAGAGGAGATCAGAATAACATTTAATGAAAGATTAAATGCAGGATATAATTCGGTTAAAGAGATTGTTGGTAAGATATGGATATATATTATTCTTGG
This sequence comes from Bacteroidales bacterium UBA6680, assembly GCA_002454955.1. Taxonomy (GTDB): domain Bacteria; phylum Bacteroidota; class Bacteroidia; order Bacteroidales; family UBA6680; genus UBA6680. Next base: position 11,463 of record DKJY01000026.1, on the reverse strand, counting down.
TATCGCTGTTGGTGCAGGTGCGCATGGTTATGTACCTGAGGATTATCTTGGTTCATTATTAGGAAAAGATAGTTGGTATGGCGTACCTTTAGCTATTATTATGGGTATTCCAATGTATTCCAATGCAGCAGGAATAATACCTATAGTAAGTGTTCTTATTGAGAAAGGTGTATCATTAGGAACTGCTTTGGCTTTTATGATGTCTGTTATAGCACTGTCGTTGCCAGAGGTGATTATTCTTAAAAAGGTTCTTAAGTGGCAGTTTATTGCAATATTTGTTGGAATTGTTGCTGTTGGAATTGTTTCAGTAGGATTTCTGTTTAATCTGATTATGTAGAGTTAACTATATATCTATTTACAAAAGTCCAAAGGTAATTTGTTTGCCTTTGGACTTTTTTATTCCCTTATTCAGAATAACCATATTAAATAGTATTGTATATTAAGAGTCTAAATAGTTATATCTTTATTTATACATTGATACTAACTGATGTTTACTATATAAAAGAACCAACACCAACAAAATGACATATAACACTGTTATTATTGACGATGAGCAACCTGCTATAAATATTCTTTCTGATTATGTAAACAGAACGCCACTGCTTGATTTAAAAACAGCTACAACAAATGTATTTGAAGCTATTGAGTATATAAATAGTAATAAGGTTGATATACTTTTATTAGATATAGAGATGCCAGATTTATCAGGGACAGAGCTAATAAAACTGATAAAGAGACCTCCTGTAATTATTTTAACTACAGCTTATGAGAAATATGCTCTCGAAGGATACGAGCTTGATATTGTAGATTATCTTGTTAAACCAATACGTTTTGAGCGATTTGTGAGAGCTATTAACAAGGCTAATAAATTACTAATGACTGATAATAGAAACGTTAATAATCATTTAGTTATAAAAGTAGAGTATCAAACAAGATCTATACTGTTAGATAATATTCTATACATTGAGGGATTAAAAGATTATGTTAAGATATATACCTGTAATGGAGTTATTTTAACCAGATTAAACATTAAAGGTATTCTTAATAAAATAAATGATAACAGGTTTGTAAGAACACACAGATCATACATAATAAATACAGATAAAATAGTATCATATACCAAACGCTCTATAACAATTGACTCTTTTAACATTCCCATAGGCGAAAGTTATCGTTCGTTGTTATCTGCTCTGTTCAGAGATTAGTATTTGTATACACAAAACACATATTTGTATACAGAAATATGTACGATATATAATCTCTTTCGCTTTAATATATTCAGGATATATATTTACATAACATTAAAAAAGGAATGGTTATGAAATTACAGGTTTTTTTAACAGTAGCTTTGGCTATTGCTCTGTTCTCGTGTAGCAAAAAAGAGAGTAAGAATACAAAAAAGATTGCAGCCGGAGATGATCCGAATTTTAAGATTGTGGCGCATACCGATGCCGGATTTACAACAACAAACAGAAAGGTGGTTGTTTTTAATATACCTATATATGCCTATGCAGATGTTGATGATGCTAAATTACTTCATGCTGCAAATATAATGGCTCAGTATATAGATAATAATGAAGATGGTGCTATTGACAATCCTCTTGTTCATAAAACATTAGTAAACAACAGAGCTGCACTTTTCCTATGGAAAAAAGAATCTCAAACAGGAAAAATTAATGCACAGGATCTTGGCAATGACGAAACATCTATTACATGGCATACTAATGGTAAAAAGGGAAGATTTGATGCAGCTCTTGAAGAGGTTTTTCATGTTATTACCCACTCCGGATACTCAAAAGCATACCCTGATGTTTTTGGAGAGAATAAAGATTCAGAACTTGCCAAAGCTATGGATATAGCCCGAGGTGGTTATTTCACGACTATTCCTTCTAGTTATCCTGCTGGAGCCTGGTATACATATGACGATAATACATGTGAGTATGATTGTATGGTTACAGAGTATTTCTATTGGGCACAAACATCTATATTGGGAGCTCAACAGAACAGATATGATGATATTAAACAGGAGTGGAAACTTAATACAAAAGATAAGGTAAAGAGTGGTGATAAAGCAGTATATAAGTTACTTAATGATCCTAAATATAAACTTCCGACTATTTTACCTGACGGCACATACATGAGATAATAAATATAGATTTATGAATAAATATATTATAGTATATCTTTTAATAGTGTTTTTATCGTCATCTTGCTCTAAGCGCAATATAACTCCGGTAACTACTGAAAACAAAATATATAATACAAATTTAGGCATTGGACCGGTTCCAATATCGCTTGGCAAAAGATACACTAAACATTTTGACAGATATACAAAAGTTAATACACCAAATGGTGGTACTATACATATAGTTGCACAGAATAAAATTACTGACGAACAAATTATACGTTGCAAAGGAGTACTAAAACACTTTCTTGAAAACTATAATGGCTCTTTATATGGCAACAATAAAGATGCTATTGCAAATAAGATGTCTGATAATGGGGCTGTTCTCGTATTGCTTAATGGTAAAGATGATGGCAAAAATCGGGTAAATGTACCAGGACAACCCCTATTTCAGGAAGAAATTCAGGTAGAGGGAACCTCATGGTATATTAATCAGAATTATAATCACAGAGACGCCACATTTGAAGAGATTCTTCATCTTGTACATGATTACGGAATAGGTGTTGATGGTTCTAACTCAAACAGTGGTGCTGCTCCCGAATTTCAGAAAATGATAAGAAAGGCACAACAGAATGCGCTTGATAAAAAGATTTGGGGCGAATCTGCTCCTGATTGGATAAAGGAGTTGAGCAAAGAGAATAGTTTATCGCAGGAGTACCTTGCCGCAGTTATAGATTCTTATTACGGTTTATGGGGAGCCTGGAGAGAATCATTGTCATGTAGTATGTGGGGTATATACAAAGCAAAAACAAGAGAAGATATTGCTGTTGCAGATCCAATGGGTGCCGAATTAATGGATAATAAATTCTTTCATCCATACCTCACATATAATGCCAGAATTGATTCATCGTTTACAGGAACGTTCACCATACTTTTTGACAAAAACATACCCTATTCGCATCATTCCAGATATCTGAAAGACTTAACTTTATTAGGAAGTAGTAATACTGGTGTCAGATTAAACGGTTTTGATAATACAATTAAGGGTAACAGGGGTAAAAACACTGTATTTTTCAGAGGAAAAATGAGTGAATATACTGTATCAAAATCTGATAATGGAACATGTATTGTGTCAGATAATATTGCAAATCGCGATGGAAGAAACACCTTAACAGATGTTGAGATATTAAAGTTCACAGATACTGAGGTTACATTATAATTTATATTCTATTTATTCTTAACCGGAGTTTTCCGGTTAAGAATAAAGCATTAATTTTATCATTAATGACAGTTAAGTTTAATAATAAAGCTATACCTGTAGCCATACATATTACGTTATGGCTTTTGTCGTTTCAGTTTATGTTTGAGATTAGTGGTTTGTATCACGATATTAAGGATATAATGTACAGCTCAGTAGTTATTATTGATGATTCCGTAATAATAATACCTCTTTTAATATCTGTATTCTACATAAACGGCTTAGTTCTTGTTAAAAAACTATTGAACAAAAAATTTTGGTGGGCATATATGTTGTCTACAATAGCCTTAATTACCTCTTCTACACTTCTATCTATCCTTATATTTAATATTCTTACAAATAGCGGTATTATTATACCAATTGATATAGAAGACTTTATAGAGATAATAGTATCGTTTTGTTTCCTTACATGTGCTATCAGTACAAGCATATATGCATCTAAAGCTATGTTTATCAATTATGAAAAACAGAAAGCCGCGGTAGAAAAACAGAAAAGAACAGAGATAGAGTTACTATCCTCTCAAATAAATCCTCATTTTCTTTTTAATACACTAAATTCTATATACTACCTTAGTAGTCAGGAACAATCTCCAAAGACAACAGAATCTATTCTAAAACTATCTGAAATAATGAGGTATCCGGTAAATGAAGGGCATAAACGTAGCGTAGATCTGGATAAAGAGATATCTTTTTTAAAGGATTATATTGATCTTCAGAAACTAAGACTTGGAAATGACTACCCCATTAATATTAAGTTTCCTGAAAGGTCAAATGGATTTAAGATAGCTCCTCTCCTTTTTATACCTTTTATTGAGAACTCATTTAAATATGGGATCAGTACTAGTAAACCTAAAGATATAGATATTTATATTGGAATTTCAGACAATGAATTAACCTTTAGATGTTCTAATTATATAGTAAAGAGTAGTAGTATATCCTCTAATCTTGGAATTAGGAATGTAAAAGAACGACTTAAACTATTATACAACAACAGACATAGACTCTCTATTAATCAGGTAGATAATATACATATTGTAAATCTGATCATAATTAAATAATATATATTGAGTAGTTATACCATTAGTTTATATAATCTCCTATCTTGTTTGCTATTTGCATATCTCCAATAAATCACACCAATTAATGTATACTAAAATATTATTCATATATTTAAATCTGTATCATTTTTTTAAATATCATGAAGAAGAAAACCCTAATTAACAACCTGATAAGCTCTCTTATTCTTATTTCTATTATATGTATAGTAATAATAGGATTCAAATCAAATAAAATGCCCAAAGTTAAAGGGCATGACACTCCACTGACAGAGTTCTCTGCAATACGAGCAATGCAACATATAAAATGTATTTCTGAGAAACCACATCCTACAGGATCAAAGGAGATAGAGAATGTTAGAAGGTATATCATTAGTCAGCTGGATACACTTGGTTATTCACCTATTCTACAAAAGGAGATGATTTTTGTTGAGAAGAGTCAGAGGGCATGTAATATAGTAAACATTATTGTACGAATTCCCGGTTCACAAAATACCAAATCAGTTGTTGTTATGGGGCATTATGACTCTGTTGACTATTCGTTTGGCGCCTCAGATGATGGATCGGCCGTTGGTGCTATGCTTGAGACATTAAGGATTCTTAAACATGAGAAACAGCACAAGAATGATATAATATTTGTATTTACTGATGCCGAAGAGATAGGGCTTATTGGAGCAAAAGCTTTTCATGATAAACATAAACTGGCACAAAATATTGGTTTGATATTAAATTTTGAGGCAAGTGGTACAAAAGGTCAAAGCTTAATGTTTGAGACTAATGACAACAATAGCTGGTTAATATCTGAATTTGCTGATGTAGCACCTTACCCTATTGCAAATTCATTTAGTATTGAGATATACAAAAGAATGCCTAATTATACTGATTATACTATTTTTAAGAAAGATGGTACTCCAGGATTAAACTTTGCATATATAGAATCCCGATTTGATTATCATACTGAAGGAGATAATATAGAGAATACAAGTTCAGAATCAGTTCAACATCATGGTTCTTACATGTTGTCATTAACAAAACATTTTGCAAATATTAATCTTAATAGTACCAATAAAGGCAATTCTGTTTTCTTTAATACCATAGGATATGGTTTTATTCATTACTCATACAAATGGATATTGCCAATAAACATCATTATTTTTATGCTACTAGCAATAGTAATTATATATGGGATTAGAAAAAACAGGTTAAAAATCAGAGAGATATTATACGGTATTGTTACATTTTTAATTCAGGTATTTGTTGCCCCATTTATATCATATTGCCTAATTCATATTATATATAACTACTATCTGGGAGGTGATTCAAGATTAATATACTATAACTATAAGGTATTACTTCTTGGTTTCGCTGGTTTAACTGTAGCTATATCAATTTTAATATACTATATAATTAAACAAGGAGTAAAAGTATGGCATGTATTAACTCTGGCTGTTTTAACTATAATTCTTACACTATTAAGTGGAACTGCTTCTGTTATTACAATCATTTTGCCAATTATTGTTTACTCTTTAATGTATTTACTTTTTAGAAAGAGGTCTATTACTAAGTGGAGCATAACCACAGGTATACTGTTGTGCTGGACAATTATTAATTTTACAATAGGATACCTAATGCCTGGTGTTAGTTTTATTGTTGCATGGCCACTATTATTTGCTATTATACCATTATTGTTATTTACTATATTAGAGAACAAGCACTTGTCATTGCAAATTGTAATAATGATAATATCTGGCATACCAACACTAATATGGTTATCGGGTTTATCACTTATGTTTTTAATATCTATGGGACCAAAGATGATCTGGGGATCATCTTTAATAGTAGTATTACTTATATCGCTAATTACTCCTCTAATCTATAGATTAATAAAGGTGTATGGGTATATTACAATATCATATATTGCTGTATTTGGTATTGTTTTTACTATATCAGGATCTGTTAATCTAGAGTATACAAAACGTCATAAAAAGCAGAACTCTATTGTATATGCTACAAATGCAAATAACAGATCAACATTCTGGTATACATATGATAACAAACCAGATGCATGGACTAAACAATTCATTACTGAACAACCTGATACTACTATCTTATCAGATTTCTTTTACACTAAAAAGAGTGTTTTAATGAAAAGTTCGCCACTTGCACCGTTAAAACAACCTATAGTTATTGTAGATTCTAATACTGTAACAGATTCAACACGTTTGTTAAGTATAAACATCAAATCACAAAGAGATGCTCAGGTTATGTATATACGAATGAGAACCAAATCAGAGTATCTTGGAATTAAGATGAATGAAAACAAAGATTTTAAACAACTAAGATCTTCAAGAAGTGAAGTAGATAGTTATGATTATTGGTTTTGGTTATATGCCCCCAACATTAATAATGTTATTAAGATACAGATTAAAAAGAGTTGTAAATTAGAATTAAACATTAGCGATATAGATTATAAGCTTCCTTCATTGCAAACAAAAAATTTTAGTAAAAGATATGAGTATATGATGCCAAATGGTGATATGACCATAGTTTGTAAAAGGTTTTCACTATAATATAAGATGTATTATTGTATTTACGGCTTTTATTATTTATCTGTAAATATCTTTCTATGAGGAGTGATTTTTAACATAAAAACTGTCTTTAAAATGGTTAAAACTGCTTACTTTGCGTTAGAGACTATTTAAGAGTGTTTTTGCAAGTAAACCATACACTATAAGCTATTCTGTAGTATACATTTGTTAAATATACTTATGTATAGAACAAAAAATTAACATTTTATGAAAGAAAACAATATTAATAAGGAAAGCTCTAATGATGAAAATTATGCTGATTGGAGTCAATACATTGTCCCGAATCAGTTACCGAAACCTATTCCTATAAGAAAACCCACAATTTTAGCTCCTATTACAGGTGGTATAATAACATCTGTTATTCTTTCGTTTATTATGGCACAGCTTGTTTTTAACGGACAATACATTATAGGATTATATGAAATAATAATTGCTTTTGCATTTGGTTTTATAATGAGACGTATGGTAAGAAAAGGTAATTATATAATCTTTAGGGATATTAAGATTGTTATTGCATGTTCGATAATTCTAACATTTCTATTAAATCAACTATTCCAATACATATTTGCCGTATACTATGGTACAATTGAGGCAATAGGATTCTTAAGTTATATGCATAAAAAGATTAGTTTCGGACTTGTAATTAAGGGGTTTAATTCCGGAATGATTGGTCTTATTGCATCGTGGATATTACAGATTATTGCAACATACTTTTTGGCTGCATTAAGAACCTATAAAGCAATTATTAGTCATACAGCAAGCAGAGTACCTAGTGAAGTTATTGTATTTACTATGTATCTGTTGAATAAAGGTAAGTCTGAGGATGAGATTAAGGTTGAACTTGCCAAATACGGATGGACTGATAAATATCAGATTGAGTATGTTTTTGAAGCTGTTATATTTGTTCAGGGTTTTGCTCTGCTGGATAAAGAGGGAAAGCTATAATAGTTTAAGGAGTATGTTTGATATACATATTAGCAAACATACTCACAGAATCGTCTATTGCTCTTTATATGATTTTATTGCATTATTCACAAAAGATTCTGACAAACCTGTAGACTTTACAATCAGCTCAACTGAATTGCCTTGTCTGTATAATCTATGCGATACATATTCCATAGTCTCTCCTATCTCAATAATATTTTTATCAGGATCATAAAATCTAACAACTCGTTGCATCCATGGTTGTTCTATTAGCTCATGTACAAATTCAACGTTATTTTCTTTTAATCTTTTCTGAACTATTTCCAGATTATCATCTTCAAAATACAATTCAAAACTATTAGATCCCGAAATAATGGATTTATCACGTATAAGGTCTTTAAAGTGAGACCTTAGGTGTATTGCAAAATCACCAAAAAAGGTTACATTCTCACCAAAGTCTACTTTAATTTCCTGGTTTAACACATTACAATAAAATTCTTTAGATTTCTCAATATTGGCTACAGTCACCAATGGGCAGACAAATTTCATATCAATTCTGTTTTAATTCTTTTGTACAAAAAAACAATATAGTTTTCAAGGATTATTGTATAAAACGGACATTTAAACTTGTTTCTTATATGATATGTACTGAATGTTTAAGGTTGCAAGATAGATTCCGTTATGCTATATATGCTCTAAATATGCAACTCCTAAAATACTTAAGTGTATTTACCATCTGAATTAAGTTTTTGTTGTCTATTTCTAAGAGAACAATTATCCTTCACCCACTGAAAGTAGAAATTTAGCTACTATCGTAATAAAGCAGAAATTTAACTTTTTAATCTTGACGTTTTTGTATAGCGTTACAATAAAACATTAATAATGAAAAAAAATAACAGATACAAAACACGTTAAAAGAAATGATATTAATACCTTTACTAATAATATGAAATTACAGAATATTTGCCATTCATCTGGCTTAATAGAACTGTAAACAAACACATTTTTCAATTAATATATCATCTATATATACTAATAGGCATAGAATTTTTATATTCGCAATTATTTTTATATCACAGAACAGTAATCAATAAAAAGATAAATATGAATTATTTTGATGGTTTTAAGACCAAATTCCTCTCAACAGCTTTTCATTTAACAAAAAAGACATGGCTAAACAATATGCTGGCAATGCTTATATTCATTGCCGGATTTATACCTGTATATATCATAATGTTTATTGTTATGATGTATTCTGCTTTTGACATGATAGAATTAAATACATTTGCAGAAACACATAGTCAATCAGGAAATTTTATAACGGATGTTTTTATTAACAACCCTTTCTTTAACAGGAACAATGTTATAATGATGTTAATTATATATACTGTTATTTTTCTTTTAACATCATGGTTAATAAACCTATCTATGCTATTTACAAAAAAGAGTATTAAAGGAGAAATATACAGCTTCGGAAATTGTTTCAAAGAATCATTCAATAAAACCATTTTTAAGATTCTTGCACTACAGTTTATAACAATAATTACTTACATTGCTCTCGGTGCTATTGCATTTAGTATTGGGTACTTTACAGACTGTGTTGCAGCTGGAGTTATACTATTTGTAATATTAATAGGATTATTATTTAAATATATATTGGTTATCCCGGCATTAGTTATTGGTGATATGAGATTTGCAGAGGCATTAAAATTTAGCTTTACCAGAATAAGCACATTAAAATGTTTTAAATACTATGGTATTAGTATTCTCTGCTACATTATGTTAATTATAGCACTAATTATTTTAATGTTAGCAATGTTTCCAATAATGCTTATCCCAATATTAGGAGTACTAATAGTTCTTGCTTTGCAAATTGGAATGTATATAAGTATACACTCTTTTGGAATTTCTGTATTAAGCGGTCTATTTATAAGAAACTTAACCAATGAGGAGTTAACTAATAACATTATAAATGTACCCGATTTACCTATAGAGTAAAACAAAATAATTGCAACAAAACTCTTCATAAATAATATGGAGAGTTTTTATATTTGCAGTTTCTTGAATAAAACTTAAAAACACATATAATGAGAACGTATCTAGAAGGTTTCAAAACCGATTATCTTTCAACAACATTTACCTTATTTACAAAAACGTGGAAAAACATTTTACTATCTAGCCTTATATCTGCTGTTGCTATATTTCCATTCACAATGATATTTAGCCTCTTTATATTTGCAGATAATCTGGATATCCTTAATGAGTTAAGCTCTATTACAAATCCTCAAGAACAGAGAGAGCTTGTGAACAACCTAATTAATGACAACTCATTCGTAGAGCTTTTTACAAGTACAACATTCATAACTACGTCTATCATATTTTTGTTATTTATAGGTTTAATATGGTCGTGGGTAACTAATTTTTCATTAATAACAAGCAAAAGAGTTGTTAAAGGTATCGATAATAGATTTTATAACTGTTTCAGAGAGTCATTTAATAGCAATGTATTCAAAATATTTGCCGTACAAATACTAACTATTATAGTATTTTTTGTTGCCATAATAATTATTGGATTTATAAGTGGTGCACTATCTTTACCAGGTATAGTAATATTTCTGTTAACGCTATTATTATTCATCCTTATGTTCAAGGTTATACTTATTATACCAGCTATTGTTGTTGGGGAGCTGCCACTAGACCAAGCTCTATCATATAGTTTTAAAAATATGAGTTTTCTAAGGTGTCTTAAATATACCGGATATAGTATAATTGTTATTATAGCATTAACTATTTTATCACTAGTTCTGGCTCTTATTGCTATACCTCTATCAATGATTCCTTTTATTGGGGTAATATTTAGTTTTGCATTCAGATTAGTTATCAATACGTCAATGTCAACTCTTAACTACTCTGCATTTACTGGCATGTATCTTAGATATTTTAAACCAGAGATACCCGAGATTCCTAATATTGATGAGAATCAAATTTAATTAAAAACATATATAAAATGAGAAAGCTTCTGTTTAAGAAGCTTTTTTTGTATCTATAAATTTGAATTATTAATCATTTTTACTACCTTACAAACCGTTACATTACAATAACATTAACCTGAACTTGAATGAAAACATTCTAAAGTTGTATAAACATTTCAACTCATTATGTATATTCATTTAATTAGTATAAAATAATTTACAGTTAAATTTAAAATATCATATAATATTTATACTGATATAGACTGTTATAAAAAACATTAAAATGTTATGGTTTATTAAATAAATTTAAATATTTTTGCTAGTAACAAGTAACTATACATTTAAGCAGAAATATTAAATGTTTTGTTAAATTAAAATCAGTTTCTGTTTAGTAAGTTAAAGAGTTAAAACAAAATTCTCCGTAATAAATCAGGAGAGTGAGTAATTAAGATATTGTTGATATACTTGTTATATCACAGAAGAGACGCAAGCCTATTTGCGTACAAAAGCCTGCGTGAGACAGGTTTTCATAAATGTTCTG
>DKJY01000083.1 GCA_002454955.1 Bacteroidales bacterium UBA6680 | reverse complement strand
ACAATTATAAACAGATGAAACTTGCATTATGATTGTCTTTGTGTACGAATAAAGTCTTTCTTATGCTCGTATCATAATAAGATTATTCTTCCTATATAAAACTTTATTTTACAATGTTTTATTGTCGAATATACGGATTGTCTTAATATATGCTGTCATGGTTATAATAACTTACATATTACAGAGCATGAATATATATGCCAAATCAGACTCTATGAATCATATTTTAATTATTACATTTGTCGATAACCCTGAATTATTATAAAATGGCACGTAAAAAATTGTATCCAGAGCAACCTAATTTGTTTAAAAATATATCTAAAAACAAAACTTATTACAGGATTGGTTACAGGAGTATTGTATGCATTTGCACTCTATGCTTTTTTATATGTAATACGCGAAACATTCAGAGTGTGTACAGCTACATATAGGTTTGATATGTGGATATTAACCGATAGTGAGGTTCTGTTCTATAACACTATTTATGCATTTATTGCCGTAATAATGGGGCAGGCAGAGTGTTTCAGAATATGGCTTAATACCCCAAAAAGAGTATTTACAATATCGGGAGTAAAGAGAACATCAATAGTTAATGATCAGCGCGATCTTAACTGGAGTTTTATGTATTGGATGACAAAGCTAGGGGTGATGTTTGTTATTGGTATGGGGCTGACAATGAAAGGCTATTATGTGTTTAATCTGTACCCTGATTATAACTATCTGTTTATACTAATTATTATAGTACTGTTTATGCAGACATGGAAAACACTGCGTATTACATACCGACGCAACAGCTTAAAATGGATGTTTGTATCTGCGGTAATAGTATCTGTTTTATCACTGTCTGTTTCGCGCATAGATATTATAAACTATAACAGTATAAATGAGATGTTCAGCAGTAAGAATACTGTTAGCGGATATAAACTGAAGGTACCGGAGAGTAATATTTCTGTAAAATATATAGGTGGTTTGACAATAGAGATAACATTGGCAACAGATGAGCATAAAGAGCCAAAGGTTATTATTAATAATAAGATTGTACCGTTTGATAAGATTAGTAGTGTTATAGATTCATTAAAAGAAGAGCATTCTGATTATATATTTTTATTGCGATATAGAATTATAGCTGATAGTAACATAGAGATGACATATATACATCAGCTTGAAAAAATTATTGTGGATAACATGCCAGAAGTAACAGGTGCTGCAAAAATTGGTTATGCTGTATTGCCACCAAACAGGGAGTTTGATGACAGATATTATAGCGATTATACGGTTTAACCACTATGTTGCAAGTTCAAAATCTATGTTACAACAATATGTTCTGGAGGATTATGACAGAGAGATTGGTAGAAGCAGTAATATTATCAGAATAGAGTATAGTGATAAAAATATGATCATTAACAACAACGTTGTTTCGTTTGGTGATGCTAAGAGTGTGTTAGCAGAGTTAATAACTGCTGATACTAACTTCTTTGCAGTGTTCTACATGAATTGCGAAGCTGATTTTCAGTCATATATAACCAGCCTGACGTCGTTTTATGAAGCAATGTCTATTGTGCGAAACAACTATGCTCAACGTCATTACTCAAAGAGTTTTAATATGTTAGATTATGATCTTCAGAAGGAGGTAAAGAGAAAGATACCTGCGGCAATGATGATACTTACACCAGAGAAGTTGGAGATTATTAACAGAGCAACGAAGGAGAGAGTCAGGTAGTCATAATGCAGAAATTATAGTTACTATCACTGTTTTACTTTTCATATATTTATCTTTGAAGAATAAAATAAAGAAGTATTACAATTCAGATGAGTACAAGTGATATATCCGGTAATGGAGATTGCCTGTTTAGTGAACAGGAGTTTGAGGTTATCTTTAAAGAGCACTATGCAAATCTATGTTCGTATGCATATAGTTTTATGCAGGAGCAGGAGGCTTCAGAAGAGGTGGTTCAGGAGACCTTTTTTAAGCTTTGGACAAACAGGAATACACTTAATATAGATACATCAGTTAAGGCATATCTCTACAGAGCCGTTCGTAATGCCAGCCTTAATGTAATAAAGCATATAGGAATACGAGAGGAGTATAAGAGGTATAATCAGGAAGATATAAACCTTAATGAACAGCAGGATTCAGATATGGCTGATATGGGCGAACTAGAGGTTGTTGTAAGACGAGCCATTGAGATGTTGCCTGAACAACGTAAAAAGGTGTTTATAATGAGTCGTTACCAGGGGCTTAAATATCGTGAGATAGCAGATAGTCTTAACATATCTGTAAAAACTGTTGAAGGGCAAATGAGCAAGGCTCTTATTTTTTTGCGCAAAGAGTTGTCGGAGTATCTTCCGCTGATATTGATATATTTATTAATAGGACAATAGGGGTAACTGAGTATTCAGTTGTCATAATTATAAGATTGTAACAGATAATGAGTTTAGATAACAAATATATAGATGATAGCATACTTATAAGGTTTCTTACAGGCGATCTTGATTCTGAAAACAGGCAACGTGTTATAGCCTGGCTGAATGAGTCGGATGATAATCGTAAAAGATTTGATTCTGTTGAGGCAGTATGGGTTGAGACAGGAAAGTTAAATCCGCAGCCAATTGCAGTTGATACCAACAGAGCATGGAGCAGAATGAGTGATAAGATTCAGATGCAAAGTGAAATTGAGCAGATTAAAAGAAGAGGCAGATCGTTATATGATACCCGTAAAGTAAGAACAATATGGGGTTCTGTTGCGGCTGTTCTGGTAGTTGTAATAGGTTTTATTGGAATTATTACATCGCAGATGTTTCCAGAAACTATAATGTATAGTAATAAGGGTAATGGAGTTATATCAGATACTATTCCTGATGGATCTGTGATTACACTTAATAGCGGTGCTGTTATTCAGTATGCAGAAAGTGATGATAATGAAAGGATTGTGAAGCTCAGGGGAGAAGCTTGCTTTGATGTTGTAAAGGCCAGGGAGATACCATTTATTGTAGATACAGATGCCGGAGGGGTTAGAGTTCTTGGTACTAAATTTATAGTTAGATCTGTTAATGAGAACAGGATGCGGGTTGATGTAGAGCGTGGTAAGGTAGAGGTTTATGCGCTTAGTAGTAACAGAATGGATACTATAACATCTATATTAACAGCAGGAGAGAGTGCTGTTGTAAACGGATCTGTAATAAAGCAAGTTAAACAGTTGCCAGATGCCTTTTTTTGGGTAAATAAGAGATTGGTATTTAGTAGAACCGATCTGAGAGAGGTGTTTAGAATAGTTGCCAACAGATATGGTGTTGATGTAGATATTAAAGATGAATCGATATATAACCTTAAGTTAACAGCATCATTCAGAGCAGATAGTGCTGAGGAGATTGTTGCAATTGTTGCAGAGACATTTGATCTGAGATACTATGTTGATAGTGATGTAATTATAGTAGAACTATCTGATTGATGAAGCGAGTAGCCCTAGCCTTTGTTCTGTTACTGTATATCAGTTATGTTGCAGTATGTTCGTCAATTGATTATTTAAATCGTAAGGTAGATATAGATGTTACCAATTGTGAGATAGAGAGTGTTCTTAAGAAGATAGAGTTACAGGCAGGGTTTAACTTTTCATATAATGCCGATTTATTTGCTGACACACCTGATGCAACATTAAATATTAGAAGAGGTCGGGTTGGGGATATACTTGCTAGGTTGTTTGAAGACAGATACAGATATCGTATTGTAGGAAATCATGTTGTAATATTAAAACAGAAACAGCCGGAACCAAAACTGAAGCAGCGCTATATATTATCAGGAATTATAACTGATATATATGGTATACCACTAAAAAGTGCTATTGTTTATGAGGTTAATGGCAGAGGAGCCAGCCTTACAAAAAGCAATGGGGAATATTCAGTAAAGTTTAACAAAAAGGGCAGAGAGATAGCTATAAATGTATCGTGCAGAGGATATAATGATACCATTTTATTTGTTAACCTAACAAGTAATATTACGCTTGATGTTGAGTTGAGTAAGAGCGTGATTGATAATAATCATCTTAAGACCAGAGGGGTATCAGAGATATCTGGTCTGGTTGCAGAGAACCGTAGTGTTGAGAGTATACGTATGGCAGGGCTATTTGTACCAAAAGAGGCTATATATATATCCGATAATCTAAAGGTGAAAGAGGAGCGTTTTGGTCAGGTATCGTTTTTGCCATCTGTTGGTACAAATTTTCTTACCGGAGGTGTTAAGGATAATAAGTTCTCGTTGAATATTATTGCCGGATATTCATCTGGTGTAAGACAGCTTGAGATTGGTTCTGTTGCCAATGTTGTGCGTAATGATGTAACAGGTGCACAGATATCAGGTGTAATAAACATTGTAGGAGGCAATACACGCGGTGTTCAGATAAGCGGTTTTGCAAATAAAAACAGTGGTAATGTTAAAGGAATGCAGATTAGTGGAGTGGCAAATATTGTTAGCAAACAGGTAAATGGAATACAGGTTGCAGGTTTTGTAAACACTGTATCTCTTAAAAAGAAGATGCTTAATGGCGCACCAAAAATATACAATAGCCAAAGTGGTCAGATAAGTGGTTTTGCCAATATAGATTATTACGGAAGAGAGTATCTTCAGATAGCTGGATTCTACAATAGATCGTACAAAATAACGGGAGTTCAGGTATCCGGATTTTACAACCGGGCAAACAGTGTATCTGGTGTACAATCTGCAGCATTTGCAAATATAGCAACCGATGATATAACAGGCATACAGATATCCGGGTTCTATAACTATGCAAAAAGATTAAAGGGAGTGCAGTTTGGTATAGTTAACTATTGCGACTCTATTACATCAGGGTTTCCGGTTGGGTTAATAAATATTGTTCGCAGAGGGTATCGTACATTTCAGATTACTACAGAAGAGACAGCATATGTTGCGGTGAATTATAAAACAGGGGGCAGATATCTGTACAGTTTAATAAAAGTGGGTATCGGAGATTTTTTACAGTTAGGATATGGTATAGGGGTTACAACAAATCATAAAAAACGATTCTCAGTAAATGCTGAAGTCATAAGTTCAGCAGTATTAGGCAAAGAGCTTACAAACGGAATATTTGCAGGAAACCTGTACAGGTTTCAGGTTGGATTAAACTATAGAATATACAAGAGCTTAACATTTACAACCGGACCATCATTTAGTTTAATATCGGCAAACAGAAAGAATAACATAAAAAATAGTAGTGTTGAGGATGGTGACGATATATACAGAGGCAATAAACATATAAAAGATGCAATATCTGATAGTAAAGATATTGTTTGGATTGGTTGGAATGTAGGAATAAGGTTCTGATAAGTGTCTGAAATGTAGATATTAGATAGAAGAATCAAAAAAAATCAAAAAAAAGTAGATTAGAGTAAGGGTAAGTCTGTTTACAGTTGTCTTGAGTGTGTAAAAGTTAAAATATAAATAACAAAAAACATTCAAGACAAATGGAAACAGGAATTATAACAAGGATGATTGCAATAACTCTATTTGCAACATTTATATCGACTAATATTTTTGGTCAAACAGAGAGCGGTAAAACGGAGCGACCTGCTCAGGTGAGTTTTATGTATCCTTTAGGAACAAACGGTATTGGTTCTGCCGGTTATTCAAACAGATTATCACTAAATATGCTTTGGGGTGTTAACGGCGGTGTTAACGGATTTGAACTGGGTGGTGTAGGAAACTATAATAGCGGTGATGTAACAGGCATGCAGATAGGAGGTGTTTTTAATGTAAACACTGGTAGTGCTAAGGGTGCTCTGTTAGGTGGAGTATGTAATGTATCAACAGGCGATGTTATCGGACTACAGTTATCTGGTGTTCTTAATATGAGCAGAAGTAACAGAGGTATATCAGTTGCCGGAGTGGCAAATGTTGCAACAGACTCAATAATAGGATTGGCTCTGTCTGGCTCTGTAAACTTTACACCTGGATCAGTAAACGGGGTACAGCTTGGTGTTGTAAACGTTGCATTAGGAGATGTAAAAGGGGCACAAATTGGTGTAGTGAATCATGCAAACAGGTTAAAAGGCTTTCAGTTTGGAGTTGTAAATATTGTAAATAACTCAGAGAATGGTATTCCTATAGGGCTTATTAGTATTGTAAACAATGGGTATTACAACTTTAGTATCAGTGCTAACGAGGTTGTGTATGCTAATTTTAGTTACAAGATGGGGGTTGAGAAATTCTATACCATTTTTAATGTAGGTTATACAGGAGATGATAGTGATATAGTTTACGGATATGGTTTTGGTAGCCTGCATACAATAAAAGGTAATCATGGAATATCGGTAGAGGCTGTTGCAAATAATATTGTACATAACGATACATGGG
Source organism: Bacteroidales bacterium UBA6680 (assembly GCA_002454955.1). Taxonomy (GTDB): domain Bacteria; phylum Bacteroidota; class Bacteroidia; order Bacteroidales; family UBA6680; genus UBA6680. Next base: position 11,356 of record DKJY01000083.1, on the reverse strand, counting down.
ATGAGCTTAACCTGTTAAATCGCCTTAGTATTAACTATAACTACAATATAGGTCATGGTATGTCTCTGTTTGGAGGACCAGCTTTAAATGTGTATGTAACAGATGTAAAGAACGGTGCCAATTTTGGAACTATTGATGTGCCATATACAATATACAGGTACGATAATAACAGAACGGAGACATCTGTATGGGTAGGTTTTAATCTGGGATTATCTGTTACACTTTAATATTTTATTGCAGACAATGAGATATTTAAAAATTACAGAGTGTTTAATATTCTGTTCAACACTATCGGCTTTTATTATCAAAATAGTACAACAGCTTCTGTTTTCAGATATCAGTTATGGTAAGGGGCTATTTGTAACATTTATAACTAACCGAAGCAACTGTTTTGTTGGTGTTCAGATATCAATGTTGAATATAACAGACAGAGCAGTTGGTGTTCAGATAGGGTTGTGGAACAGGATTGGTGCAAGAGCATCGCCATTTATTAATATTGGATATTAGATAATAATGCCTTGTGTACATACATATTATATTAAACTCAGACGAAAACGAACATTATAGTATGAACACAAGGTATACTCTCTGTTTCAGGTTGGTTACTATGACCTGTTTTTTCCAATAGCTCTAAGATGATAGGTTATGTTCTTATACTCCTGGGTATTAAATTTTGCTCTTAATGAGCTGTCAATATTCTCTGCTGTGCTTTTCTGCAAAAGCGGATACCAGTCGCCTGGATCTGGAAGGTCACCTTCTGTTCTTGGTATAATATGCATATGAACATGATCAACAGTTTGTCCCGCTGGTTCGCCATCCTGTATTGTCCAGTTATATGATTCTGCTTTAAAGGCAATTGTCAGAACACTTATAACCTCTCTGCTAAATATCATCATTTCAGCCAGTTTATCGTTATCTATATCAAGTACACTACTGTAGTGGTTTTTGGGTATTATCATAGAGTGACCCGGCAGTATAGGTGCAATATTATATATAGCAACAAAATTTTCGGACTCACAGAACCATAAATTATTATCTAAAGCATTGCAGAATGGGCATGAACTACTCATAATATATCGGTTTATCATTTAACAATCTTAGTTAAACAAAAATATAAATCAATGGTGTAAAAATGCAGATTATACCCTTGTATCTATTTTTATGCTGTAAAAACATGTTAAATAAATACGCTTAAATACCAATTGTGTTAATAATATTTACTTTAAGTTAAATGCATAAAGCGTGATTCTTGTTGGTTAATACCTTGTTAACCAATGGTATTGTGTTGGATGGGCTTGTTTTTTAGTAAAAAGTAGATTATTAAATTATGACAATCATCATAAAAATGAGATATCCTCTTTTTTCTGATAGCATTGTTGAATGCAAAAACTTACGATATTTGCGGCGATAAAAGTCTTTATAATAGACCTGTTAAATGTAATTAATGTTTAGACGATGAGAGCTAATAAAAGTGTTATTAGATTTGAACGCCTGAAGACACAGCGCGAGAAGTTTATTCGTAATCGTAGTTACGAGGGAATCATATTTCTTGCACTGTTTGTAGGATTCTTTACTTATTTGGGTACTCAGATGGGAGTTACCAACATGCTAAATACAATAATGTATACAGCATGGGATTTGTTAATGAATACAGTATTCTTTCTTATGGGAGTTACTGTATTATCAGGAGCTTTGAGTAAGCTGTTTATTGAGTTTGGAGTTGTTCGTCTGTTAGAGGTGTTACTTCGCCCATTGATGAAACCTCTGTTTAATCTTCCGGGAGTTGCTGCACTTGCTGCACTTATGACATTCTTCTCTGATAACCCTGCTATTATTAGTTTGTCGCACGATAAAGGTTATAGCGCATATTTTAAGAAGTATCAGTTAATATCACTTACAAACTTTGGTACTGCATTCGGAATGGGAATTATTGTTCTTGCAGTTATGTCAAGTTTAGGTTCTGGTTACTTTAGTGGTGCAATGATTGGGCTGTTTGGTGCAGCTATAGGTGCTGTAGTATCAACGCGTTTAATGCAACGTCTTATTCGTAAAGAGATTGGCGAAGAGATGGCAGTTCCGCCACAGGAGCAGGAACAGGTACTGTCATTTAAGTCTCGGGGTGGTGTATTTATGCGTTTCCTTAACTCTATACTAGATGGTGGTAAGTCGGGTGTAGACCTGGGTTTAGCAATTATTCCGGGAGTACTTATTGTCAGTACAGCTGTTATGATGCTTACTTTTGGTGTAAAAGATCCGGCTGCAGGATATCAAGGGGTAGCTTACGAAGGGGTACCTATTATACCAAAGCTTGCAGGATACATAGATTGGTTCTTTAAATATCTGTTCGGATTTGAGCAACCTGAACTTGTAGCATTCCCAATTACATCACTTGGATCGGTTGGAGCGGCAATGTCGCTTGCTAAATCGTTTGTTAGCGAGGGGCTTATGAATGGTAATGTTGTTGCAGTATTTACAGCAATGGGAATGTGCTGGAGTGGTTACCTGAGTACACATACAGCTATGCTTGACTCGTTAGGTTTCCGTAAACTTACATCAAAAGCTCTGTTATCGCATACTTTAGGAGGTATTGCTGCCGGAGTTGTAGCAAATTACTCATATAAACTGTTTATACTTATTGCAGGATAATACATACTAATAACTACATATCTCAAAAGCCGGGTGAAATATAGATCATCCGGCTTTTTTTGATACAATATCTACAACATCTGTGTTTTATTTTCTAAACAGATAACTTGTTTATTACTATACCGTAATCCACTCTACTTTGTATAATTTATGTTGGTCAAGAAGCTTACACCAGATTTCATCCTGTGCTTCGTCGGTCTTGGTTGCCTCACTTATTTTCTGGGTACCAATCTGGTCGCCTTTATTTACTGCGCACATATACCCATCAGAGATTTTCCATGCCCATATTGTAGACATCTTAACACTTACATTAGGTTCATCAAAGAATACTTTTCCCGATTTCGACTCCTGATCAAGGTATACTTTGCCTTTATCAAGTTTCAGGTAATAAGCATCTTTTATTCCACTACCGAAGGTGCTTGTATGTTTCTCCTGAACAAAAACAGTAGCTTCGTTTTCAGCTTTTGTTCTAACAGCTGTGTTTCTCTCTTTTTTAAGAAAGTAGACATTGTTTTCAGAGTCTGTTAGCTTAATCTTTATTTTCGCCATATTTTACTATTTTAAATTTAATGCTATTCTGTTTAATTTTGAGTGTTATCTGTTGTCAGATGTTGTTTTTATTTTCAATATCTAATACAAAGTTATAGTTGTGTGTTCTTGTAATTAAGAGTGTTTGTTACGGTTCTGTATAATTGGGTATTTAATCTGGCTTTTCATATAATTTTAACCAATGGTTTATTACCTTTGGTCTTTGTCAAATTTTAACCATAAACTAATATGTCAGAGGATAAAGAAAAATCGGAGTCGGGTGCAAGAATATACAGATATGATGATGTTGAACCAAAGGGATTCGAGGCGCCATCAGGTGAACCATCCACAGATGAAATTGCAGATCATATAGAGAAGCATATAGGTAAGGTAGAGATGGTTTTTCATGAGTTGATATCAGATAAAATTCATTTAGACCTGTATTGGGTTAAAGCAACTGAAGAGAGACCTTTTCACACACTTGTTACATCAGGAATGAGTGATATACCAATGAATGCGCCGGAAGGAGCAGAGGACGCAACACATGCCGAGTTGTGTATCTGTTTGCCTCCAGAATGGAAGTTATCTGAAGAGGAGTTTGAAAAAGAAGAGAACTATTGGCCTTTACGTTGGTTAAAGCAATTGGCTCGTTTTCCGCATGAGTATAGTACGTGGTTGTGGTGGGGGCACACAATACCAAATGGCGATCCTGCACAACCTTTTACACCAGATACAGAGTTGTGTTGTATGTTACTTCTTCCTCCACTTATGTTAGGGGAGGAGTTTAACGAACTAAAATTAGAGAACAAGACTATTAATTTCTTTGCACTATATCCACTTTATAAAGAGGAGATGGATTTTAAGATGAAGAAGGGGGTTGAGGCTCTGTTTGATGGGTTTGATGAGATTGAGATGACAGAGATTCTTGATATTAATCGACCTAATACGGTAAAAGAAGGGTAAACGTTTTTGTATGTTTCAGTAATAGAACAGATATTAAAATCTTATTTTATATATGCCGGATACCTTATGTGTTTCCGGTTTTTTTATGACTTATAACTCTATTTTATCCATTAATTGTTAAGGTAACGTGAATCTAAATATTTATCTTTCTTGGCTGTTTTGCATTAAAGGTAAAACTGGTACTAAAGTATTTATACAAATAACAAATTAGAATATAACTATGAAACGATTTTACTTATTGTTTCTATCTGCTCTTATCGTCACAACATCGGTATTTGCAGAAGAGATAAAGGTTGACAACTGGCTGGTAGCCGGAGGTAAAAGTGTACATAAACCAGTATTTAATTCTGTAAAGAGTGTTGATCAGAAAGCCTATTCTGATTACGATCTGCTTAAGTCATTATATGTTCCGTTCACAAATGAGTGGCCATATGCTGGGTTAGGTGTAAATATCCTTGGTAAAGATTACGAATGGGAAACTAAAAGCATTACCACTGATAGTGTTTTGTATGGAAAATCAGATAAGTATAATCTGGTAATGGCTACTGCATTTATTAATGTAGATAGATATACAAAAGGGAAACTGAAGGTAACAACAAATGGGTTGTTCGATTTTTATCTTGATAATGTAATGAAGTCGAGTAAAAAGAGTGCAGGTAAATCTGATAAATCTATAATGCTTGATCTTAATGCAGGAAAGCACCGCCTAACATTTAAAGTACTTGTACCAAAAGGTAAAACGCTTAAATTTTTACCTGTATATACAGCAGATAAAGATTACAGTAATAGTGAAGTATCATTCTCTGTTAGTCCTAAGAGAACAATGGATGTATTGTCAGAGATAGGTGGTAATAAAATTGGTGGAGCATCACTGTCGTGGTCTGGAAAATATATGCTAATTAATCACTCAACAATAGATGCAACAAATGGAAAATCTACAAAATACACAGAGGTTGTTGATGTGAAATCACGAAAAAGAGTGGCTCTGTTTAGAGATTCAAAATTAAGAAACATGCAGTGGTTACCAAAATCGGATAAACTTAGTTATATAGTTAGCTTTAAAGGGGCAAATAACCTGTTTGTTTATGATGTAGCATCGCTAAAAGAGACTATGGTTGCAGAGGGTGTAAAAGATCTTTACTACTGCACATGGTCACCTACAGAGAGTTTTGTAATATACTCGGTATCTAAAAAAGCCGACAAAACTGGCGACCTTAAGAGGGTTTATAATCCGGAAGACAGACTGAAAGGATACAGAAACAGATCGTATCTGTATAAACTAGATGTAAATTCAGGATCAACAATACAGCTTACTTACGGTAATCTTTCATCGTCGTTACACGATATTAATCCTGCTGGAGATCGTATTCTTTTCTCTACATCGTATAATGACTTTACAGAGGTGCCATTCAGTAAACAAAATCTGTATGAACTAAATCTTAATACAAATGAACTTAAGACAATATGGAAAGATAAACGTTACGGAGGATACTGTAGTTATTCACCAAACGGAAAAAATTTGCTGGTTCAGGGAGCTTCAGAGACCTTTGGTAAGACAGGAATGAACCTTAAAGCAGGATTGATACCAAATAGTTACGATCAGCAGGTCTATATATATAATCTAAATACTGGCGATGTAGATCCTATATCTAAGGATTTTAATCCATCGGTAAAATCGGCACAATGGATTGATGATAATACAGTTGGTCTTTATGCAGGGGATAAGGATTTTGTACGTATGTATAAATATTCGGTAAAGAGTGGTGAATACAAAACTCTCAACACAGAGGTTGAGTGTGTTCGCAGAGTAAGTTTTGCAAAAGCAAAGCCTTATGTACTATATAGCGGAACAAGTATTACTACTCCAAACAGATTGTACCTTATGGATACTAAGAGAGGAACAAATACGTTAATCTCTGATACAGAGACCGAAATGTTTTCTCAAATGACATTCGGGAAAACTGAGAAGTGGGATTTTATAAACAAGCAAGGTACAACAATAACAGGAAGAGTATACTACCCAGTAGGATATGATGCAACTAAGAAGTATCCTGTAATTGTATACTACTATGGTGGTACTTCGCCAGTAGATAGAAGTTTTGGCGGAAGATATCCGAAGAATATATGGGCTGCAAACGGATATATGGTTTATGTATTACAGCCAAGTGGATCAACCGGATTTGGTCAGGACTTTGCTGCGCTTCATGTAAATGGATGGGGTAAAGAGGCTATTGATGATATTATTGACGGAACAAAGGCTTTTCTGAAAGCTTATCCGGCTGCGGATGCAGATAATGTTGGTTGTATGGGAGCATCGTATGGTGGATTTACGACAATGACACTTCAGACCAGAACAGATATCTTTAAAACAGCAATATCGCATGCTGGTATTAGTTCTATATCAAGCTATTGGGGCGAAGGAAACTGGGGCTATACATATAGTGCAGGTGCATCAAGAGGGTCATATCCTTGGAATAATCGCAAGCTATATGTAGATAACAGTCCACTATTTAATGCTGATAAGATGCAAAACTCTATACTACTTTTGCATGGAACTTCAGATACTAATGTTCCTGTAGGAGAGAGTTTACAGCATTATATGGCTCTTAAACTTCTTGGAAAAAAAGCTGAAATGGTTTTAGTAAATGGAGAGGATCACTGGGTTCTTGATTTTAAGAAGAGGGTAGAGTGGCACTATACAATAATTAGTTGGTTTAATAAAGAGTTAAAGAATCAGCCACAACAATGGAATGATATGTATCCTGAAAAGAATTTATAGAAATTAATACGGCAATAATGTAAAACCGCCCCGTAACTTTGTAAGTTACGGGGCGGTTCTTTTCACAATATAAGAGTTGATTAAGGTTCCTTTATAAGAGCTTCCAGTTCTGTTACAGCTCCATTACACTCAACAATAAATTTGTCAATAATAGGTTTGCAGTTTTCTGTTGACTCCTCTTTTTTAGCCATAAGTTCAAGCGACTTAAGTTCGTCTGCCAGTTTGTTCATTCCCATAACCGCAACAGACGATTTTGCTTTGTGAGCAAGCTTAGAAAGCTCTTCCCACTTGTTGTCTGAATAAAAAGAGTTCATATTTGTAGAGAATTCCGGAACCTGTTCTATAAAGATATTTATCATATCCTCTATAAATTCTTTGGATCCATCTGATAGTTCCATAAGGTACTCTAAATTAATGTATTTGTATGTGTTGTTCATGATATGGTTTGTTTGAAAATTTAAGATACAACACTTTTTTTTTATTTTACTAGTGTTTGCCTATTTTTTGATATAATATATTAACATTTGTACCATAATGTTGTTTTTCTTTTAACGAATTGGTATTTACTATTCACAACGGTTATCATAGAGTATCTGTGTGTAATAAAAAATATTACATTTGCGATGAATTTACTTTTTAAAATATTATTTGATTTTTTTGATGTTTGATATATTGATTTATAACCTTTGCAAGGTGCGAATTGTATGATAACATCAGAATCTTAAAACGAATATACACGATGAAACGAACAGCGTTTACAAAATTTCATGAGGAGCTGGGAGCTAAGATGGTTCCTTTTGCTGGTTATAACATGCCAATTGAGTACAAAGGTATTAATGAAGAGCATATTAATGTTCGTACAAAAGTTGGTGTTTTTGATGTTTCTCACATGGGTGAGTTTTGGGTAAAAGGGCCAAAGGCATTTGATTTGGTTCAGCGTGCAACATCAAATGATGTAGCTGCTCTTACAGACGGAAAAGTACAGTACTCATGTTTTCCGAACGGAAAAGGTGGTATTGTAGATGATCTGTTAGTATACAGAATAGATTCTGAAACTTATTTATTAGTTGTAAATGCTGCTAATATAGATAAAGATTGGGCATGGATGTCTAAGCTTGCAGAAGAGATGGGTATGGAAGTAGGTAAGGAACTTTACAATGCTTCTGATGAGATTGCACAGCTTGCAGTTCAGGGACCATTAGCTCTTAAAGCAATGCAAAAAATAGTTGATCAGCCAGTTGAGGATATGGAGTATTACACTTTTAAGAAGTTAAATATTGCAGGTATCGAGAATGCTATCTTCTCAACAACAGGATACACTGGCTCAGGCGGATGTGAGATTTATGTGGCAAACGAGGATGCTGATAAGCTTTGGAAGGCTGTATTTGAGGCTGGTGAAGAATTTGGTATTCAGCCAATAGGTCTAGCTGCACGTGATACACTGCGTCTTGAGAAGGGGTTCTGTCTGTACGGTAACGATATCAACGATGAGACTTCGGCTATTCAGGCAGGTCTTGGTTGGATAACAAAATTTGTAGAGGGTAACAACTTTATTGATCGTGAGATCTGGGAAGATCAGAAGGCAAATGGTGTACCACAGCGTCTTAAAGGATTTGTAATGGTTGACAGAGGAATTCCACGTCAGCACTATAAGGTAGTTGATGCTGAAGGTAACGAGATTGGAGAGGTTACTTCTGGTACAATGTCGCCAATGATGAAACAGGGTATTGGTATGGCTTACCTAAACAAAGGTTTCTGGAAAGCTGGTACTGAGATATTTATTCAGGTAAGAAACAAAACTCTTAAAGCTGAGGTTGTAACACTACCAATATATAAAGACTAATTACAGTATTTATATTATAATATATTAAGCCGGGTTTAGTCCCGGCTTTTTTTATATAAGACAGCTTCTTTACCTTATATTATTTAGCAAAGCTGTTACCAGAATACTTTATCTTAAAAATCAAGGATAAATTTTATGCAGTTTCTTAATAAATAGTATCAAAGTTACTATCTTCGCAGCCCGTAATCTGAAAATAATAATGAGTATAAGTCCAAAAATTGAAGTTGTTTTATCGCCTGATCTTTACAAGTATTATCAGGACAACAGCAGTGTTGTTGTGGTGGTAGATGTACTGAGGGCTACAACAGCAATATGTACTGCATTTGCAAACGGTGCGCAAAGCCTTATACCTGTAGCTTCTGTTGATGAGGCTAAAGAGTATAAAGCTAAAGGCTACGTTGTTGCAGCAGAACGTGATGGGTCTGTACTTGATTTTGCAGATTTTGGTAATTCGCCATTTAACTTTACCAGAGATAGGGTTACAGAGTCTACTATTGTATACAGTACAACAAACGGAACACGATGTATTGATATGGCAAACAATGCAAAACAGGTTCTTGTAGGATCATTCTTAAATGTGGCGGCTATTGCAGAAGCTGCTTCGCTTAACAATGATAATGTTATAGTACTTTGTGCCGGATGGAAAGGTAAGTTTAATATAGAAGATACACTGTTTGCCGGAGCTCTTACAAATATACTAAAGAGCAAAGGTTATGTTGCAGATGACGACTCAGCAAAAGCCTCAGAAGATTTGTGGCTTTTGGCAAAGGATAATCTTATAGACTATGCTAAAAAAGTGTCGCAACTTAAAAGATTAAAGAGTTTTGGGTTAGATGATGTTTTTGAGCACTGTTTTAATATAGATTATACCAATTGTGTACCTGTTTTGTCAGGTAATACGCTTGTATTGTTTAATGAGATGCAAAAAAATGTGTAAATATGTTGAAAATCATATTCGTAAATATGCGTATATTTGATTTTAATTATCAATTTTGCTAAGTAATTATATTAATTATAGAATTAGTTTAAATTCAATAGGTTATGAAAACTCATAATTTTTCTGCAGGTCCTTCAATCCTGCCTCAATTTACAATTGAAGAGACAACAAAAGGTATCCAGAACTTTGCTGGTACAGGTCTTTCGGTAATGGAAGTATCGCACCGTTCAAAAGAGTGTGTTGCAATGTTTGACGAGGCTAAAGCTCTTTTTAAAGAGTTGCTTAATATCCCTGAAGGATACTCAGTTCTATTCTTAGGTGGTGGAGCAAGTACTCAGTTTTTAATGATTGCTTATAACTTCCTTAACAAGAAAGCGGCTTACCTTAACACAGGTGTTTGGGCAAACAAAGCTCAGAAAGAGGCTAACTTCTTTGGTGAGGTTGTTGAGGTTGCATCATCAAAAGAGGCTACATACAACTACATACCAAAAGGATATGAAATTCCTGCAGATGCAGATTATTTCCATATTACTACAAACAATACAATCTACGGAACAGAGATTAAAGAGGATATGGACTCTCCGGTACCATTGATCGCAGATATGTCATCTGATATCTTTAGCCGTCCTGTAGATATTTCGAAGTATGTAATGATTTACGGTGGTGCTCAGAAGAACCTTGCTCCATCGGGAGTTACTTTTGTTATCATTAAAGATGAGTTCTTAAATTCTGTACAGCGTGAAATTCCTACAATGATGAAGTATAAGACTCATGTAGATGCTGATACAATGTTTAACACACCTCCTGTACTTCCTGTATTTGCTGCTCTTCAAACATTGAAGTGGCTTAAAGGAAAAGGTGGTCTTGCAGAGATGCAGAAGCTAAATGAGGAGAAAGCAGCTGTTCTTTACGATGAGATTGATCGTAACCCACTTTTCAAATGTACAGTGAAGAATGTAGAGGATCGCTCGTTAATGAACATCTGTTTTGTAATGGAAGAGAAGTATGCTGAGCTTGAGAAGGATTTCTTAGCATTTGCTACTTCAAAAGGAATGAGTGGAATTAAAGGACACCGTTCAGTTGGTGGATTCCGTGCTTCTACATACAATGCTATGCCAAAAGAGAGCATTCAGGCACTTGTTGACTGCATGAGAGAGTTTGAAAAAGCTAATGCATAATAAGTAGTATTAAATCTTATGACCGCCTTTTGCTATATATATAGTTTTCTAAAGTTGGTTATAAGAACTGACTTATAAAAAATATTATAGAGGTAGTTTACTGATGTTTTTTTGTAAAATCATCGGAAAAACTGCCTCTTTTTTATAGGATTACATTATTTTTGGGGAATAAAATATCAGCAATATATTTATATCGCTATTTTATGTTGATAGCTTTGTATTTTGTTGATAAACAAAAATATAGTAACAGTCAGGTGTAAGTCAATATGTATTGTTTAAACATGTTTTACAATCTGACAAAACTTTAAAACAATTATGACAGATGAAACGAAGCATGAGAATAGTCATTCACACACACTGAGATGATTATAAATGCGAGTTCCATCTGGCAAATAAAAAACAATTATAAACAGATGAAACATCCATGACGATTAAATTTTAGACACACACGAGGATGATTATAAATGCTACGATGTAACTTA
>DKJY01000084.1 GCA_002454955.1 Bacteroidales bacterium UBA6680 | reverse complement strand
GAGAATCAGGGAATAAATGAATCGAGAATACTAAGAGCACTTGCTGTAGCCGGGCTTATTGGAGCACTTGTTAAAACAAACGCATCTATATCTGGTGCAGAGGTTGGTTGTCAGGGCGAGATAGGAACCGCTTGTTCTATGGCTTCGGGAGCTATGGCTTATCTATTGGGCGGGTCGCCGTCGCAAATTGAGTATGCAGCCGAGATGGGTATTGAGCACTATCTGGGACTTACCTGCGATCCTATACTAGGATATGTACAGATACCTTGTATAGAACGTAATGCGTTTGCTGCCGATAAAGCACGTGAAAGTGCCGTTTACGCTTTCTTTTCAGATGGATCGCATAAAATATCATTTGATCAGGTAGTAAAAACAATGCTTGAAACAGGAAAAGATATAAAAGCCAACTATCGTGAGACAGGAAAGGGAGGTTTGGCGCAAAACTGGAACTCTTAATACTATAATAGACTATGTACAAAATTCTCTTATTTGTAATATTTGTTAACACATTTAGCTACACATCCGGTAACGACACAGTAAATACCATAGAGAGTATTGCTGTTAATCTGGAAAAAGAGCACACATTTACTGAGTATCTTAAATTAACCAGATCGGCAGAGACAATACTAAACAGTGGTAACAACAGTTGGTTATCTTACTATTATACCACATTTGGTTATATTCAGTTAGGTATTAAGGTATCTAATAAGAAAAGGGTTGATAAGTATCTTGACAAAGCTAAAGTTGTTCTTAATAAAGGGTTAAAGAAGTATCCTGATAATAGCGAATTACTCTCTCTAGATGCATTTATCTATCAGATAAGAATTAGAGTGGCTAAGATTCGTGCAATTAAAAACAGTAAAAGGGCAAATGAGATTCTTGATAAAATTATTGCATCAGACCCGAATAATCCTAGAGCTCTGTTTCTGAAAGGACAGAACCTATACTATACTCCATCTACATTTGGTGGAGGTTGCTCAAAAGCTATTGTATACTTTAAGAAAGCAAAAATGGCATTTGAAAACAATACCGATTCTCTGCCATCGTGGGGTAAAAAGCAGAATCTGGATCAGATAAAAAAGTGTAACAGAAAAATTGGATCAAAAAAGTAGTCGGAATAACATCAGAAAGATGTATATTGCATCCTGTTTGTGTAAAAAATTTATAAACAGGAAACAATGAACATAGAAACTGTAAAAGGCTCAATTCGCAGCGTTTTTGACTTTCCCAAAGAAGGTATACACTTCAGAGATATCACTACTTTATTAAAAGAAACAGAATACTTTAACTATGTTGTTGATGTACTTTATGAGAAGTACAAAGATAAAGGCATAACTAAGATTGTATGTTTAGAGAGTAGAGGTTTTATTTTGGGTGGAGCATTAGCATATAGATTAAATGCCGGATTTGTTCCAATCAGAAAACCGGGTAAGCTACCTGCCGAGCACTATACCAAGAAATACGATCTTGAGTATGGTACAGATGAGATACAGATTCATAAAGATGCTTTTGACGATAATGAAACAATATTACTGCATGACGATCTTCTTGCAACAGGAGGTACAGCATTAGCATCGTTAGATCTGCTTAGCAACTTTAATCTTAATAAGATATATGTAAACTTCCTGATAGAGCTAAACCCTCTTAACGGAAGAGATAAATTCAATGAGGATCTGGATATATACTCGTTATTCCAGTTCGATTAATATTTTCTTATAGATATATCAGGAGTATAATATATATTTTACTGTACTCCTGAATTTTTGTATCTTTAAAGTTGTGTATTAGTTATCTCAAATCACATTATAATTCAATCGTATATAAACATTCCAATATCCTATTCTAAGATATGACTAAAACAACGTTTGCAACTACAATTGAAGATATAGCCAACTCTGTTATTAAGTTCAATGATAATCCTAAATTACGGAAAGCAGCATTGGGCTCTAGTCCAAAATATTTTGTTCACATCAAGTATAAGAATCAACATGCTTTCGGACTTTCAAAATTCTGTGCATTTAATAATATTACTGTTGAGAATTACTTAAATGAATACAGATATAAAACAAATGGATCTATAACACAGAAGTATATTGCCAAACTAACAAAACAAAGTTGGGTATCAAGAAATAATATTAGCAATGAAATTCAGTTACATTTCGATAATTGGATTTCAGACATCTTTCCGAATTACAACCTTAATAAAGCTAATTTTATAACTATCTCATTATATTAAAATGGTCTATTGAATAATATTGAGTTTCATGTATATTCTAAACCTCATTCAACTCATCCATAAAATCATCAACGCTATTAAAACCCAGTCGTTTTCGCATACGGTAACGAGCTACCTCTACACTTTTATAAATGGTATTGTTTTTAGCAGCAATCTCACGGGTTGTAAAACCAAGTTTTAGCATCAGGCACATCTCTGTTTCGTTCTTACTCAAATCAGGAAAACGCTGTCTGATTCTTGCTTTAATATCACCATCGTTTTTCTTAAAACCATATTTTACAGATGGGCGTTGCTCAAGAAGATTTCTGAAACGTTGTAACTCCTCTGCAACCGGTATCTGATGTACCTTTGCCAAACGAGATTTCTTTACAAGATTAGATAAAGAATCTGAAACAAAATCAATAAGGTTCTGAACCTCATTTAACAGAAATACCATCTGATCCAGTTCACTTTTAGTATACTTAACCTTCTTTCCTAATCTACCAATTATCTCGGTTTTTGTGTTAATCATAGCATTTTTACTAACCATCTCCTGTGTTAGTTTCTGCTGTTCTCGCTCTTTCTCTGCAATAAGCCTTTTTTGTCGTTTCAAATGCAATCTGAATATTATTATTACAATAACGATAAACACAATACCTATTAAAGCTATTAATATAATATTACGCTGACTTGTAATTAATTTTGTTCTCTCTCTGTTTAGATCAAGTTTTATACTCTCATTCTCCAGCTTTGCAGTAAGTACTCTTTTGTCTTGCTCTATCTTCTCAATCTGTGTTCTAAAATCGTTCTCGCTAATACTATCCTTATATTCACTTGCAAACACCTGATATCTATATGCATTCTTATAATTATTAAGCTTTTTTGATATATATGCCATATGAAAATAACACATGTGTATAGCCGAAACATCATTAATATCAGACGATACTTTAAGAGCCTCTTTAAATTCATTAAGAGAGAGTATGTATTGCTCTTCTACCTCATATGTAAGTGCCAGATTAAAAAGACTCATAGCCAACACTTGTTTATTACCATACTCTCTTGCCTTAGGAATAATATCTTGCAACAGAATCTTAAGATCGTTATACCTCTCAAGCCTGAAGTAAGCCGCTGATATATTAACCGATTTTTGTAACATCCCATTTATATTACCATTCTGTTTCTCTAATTCGTACGCTTTCTCAAGATATATCAGAGCCTTAACATTGTTGTACTGTTTCAGGTATAGTCTACCCAGGTTATTATAGGTTATAGACAACATAATATCCTCACCATGTTTTAAGCACATATCAAGAGCTTTATTTAAACACGCCTCTGCGTCATTATATTTCTCTCTTACTACATAAAAAGATGATTGACTATTCAACAGGTATATTTTATACAAAGGATTATATCTATTATCAAGATACTTCTCCATAATACTCAAATATTTATATGCATCTATGTATTTCCCTTGTTCATTATATAATCTTACAAACGATACATATGTCTCAAACACTGTAGTATCTCTTAATAACTGTTTAAGTATTAATACCTCTCCCAATTTCTTTTCTGCACCATCAATATCTCCTACAGTAAAGTAAGCATCAGCCATAATCTGTATATCCTTGGCCATATTTACAGAGTCATTATATGCCTTATGAATCTCAAGTGCTCTTTTTAATAAATCAATTCCTCTGTTATATTCACCTTTAAGCTGTAACTTTCCGGCTATTAATTGATATCGCTTTGCCTGCATAAGCAAACTATCTCGTAATACAGAATCCGAATCAGAGGCCTTTATCTGACCACATTGTAACAATACAAAAAATGGTATAAGCATCATTTTTAATATTACCTGTATAGTTCCAGCTATATTATTCTCTCTATCCAGCATATTATTAATCATAATAAAGATGTATGCTCAAAGTAAAGGATTTTTACGGTATCAGATTCAATTGTAATCTAAATGTTAACTATTAAACAATCATTATTAAGCTTCCAATATCTTATTTTACAATTAATAACAGACACTGACTTCTATAGAGAATGATAGATGTAAACCACGCCGTTTTTATTATCAGGCTACTTAATTATTAAAAAAGAGTTATAAATTATGAGAAACATTTATCTTCTATTGTGCTTCTTTTTAAGTACAACAGCTATGGCGCAATTAACGCCAATGAGTAAACAGATGGCAAAAGATCTGTACAATAACATGAACGGGGCATCATGGGTTATAATCATGAAAGATGGTACTACTAAAAGTGTTACAGATAATTGGTTAAAAGAGATTCCTCAGAGAGTAAGTTTAAGGCGTAATAGTTCTACCAAAAGAGATGATGTTACAAAAATTGATCTTACTAACTGTGGTATCACAGGTGATATGCCAGAAAACTGCTTTACTCAACCATGGAGTACATTTAGTTCACAGATAAACGATGAGTATCACAGATATTACAATACACCTCGTAATCAGAACGAAGATGATGCTAACTTAGTAGCTCACTGCTACGGAAATAGTAATCCTATAATTAGATTATCACATAACAATATTACAAAAGTAAGTAGAGATATTACTGCAATTAGAAATACAATTGGAGCTATTAAGATTGATCATAATAAACTTGAGAGTCTTCCTTATTTTCAGTTTAATTCAGCAATAGGTGTTGGTGGCATTTGGGGAAGTCGCGGAACCTATACTGTAGATTTTAGCTATAACGAGATAAGCAGTATAAACAAAGAACAATTTATATCAGAATATCAGAATATCAGCGAAAAAGGAAAAACAGGTTTGTTAAGTCTTAATAAAACAAAGCTGGATATAAGTAATAACATGTTAAATTTTACAAATCTACTCATATTAAAAGAGCTGATGAGTGGACGCGAAGCTGAATTGACCTATTCTCCTCAGAAACCTCTAGGGGATGTTTTTGAAGATAAAATACTTGACAGAGGAAGCGCTATAACACTTCAATTCTCATTAGATCATCCACAGAACCAGTATACCTGGTATCTCAATGGTACAGAGACTCAGTTTAAGGGTAAAGAGTTAACTATTGTATCGCTAAGTGAATCTCAAGCAGGTGTTTATCAATGCATGGTAACAAACCCTTTACTTCCTGATATCATGCTAGAAAGTAAACCAATGGGAGTATTCCTTAAGAAGAGCGATAATAGTTCACCAGAAAATATAAATATCAGTAGCACATCAGCAGTGTCTAAAACAAAGGCCTTTGGTTTTACTATAGGAGAATTAACTGCGCAAGATGAAAATGATGTTTACTTTATGATTAAGGGAGATGGTTATTATGACTATTCCTTTAGAATACAAAATGGTAAATATCTTGTTAATGCAGAAGAGTTATTTGATCATTTTAGTATAAAATCATATGACATTACTGTTGTTGCATATGATATATATGGCGCAAAAACAGAGAAAAAGCTTACAATAACACGTGATGAGAATATGGAAAAACTTCTTACAGAGATGTATAAAGAAGCTCTGGGAGAGTATTATAATGA
This sequence comes from Bacteroidales bacterium UBA6680, assembly GCA_002454955.1. GTDB lineage: Bacteria > Bacteroidota > Bacteroidia > Bacteroidales > UBA6680 > UBA6680. The sequence continues at coordinate 21,661 of DKJY01000084.1, read as the reverse complement.
ATATAATATATTGGGTGTTGAAACAGTATTTGCCAACATAAAAGATATTGATGAGAATAGTAGTGAGAATACAAAAGTAAGTGATCTTGGACTTGTTGTAAAGTATATTGATCATGACAAAGTAAAAACTAAGAATCTTACCAATGTATCATTCAGTATATTACCAGTTAATAATTACACACAATTTAAAATAGAAGGTTCGCAACTACTTACTGCAAATGAACTGAATTATGAAGATGGTTCTACCAGAAGGGTAGGAGTAAAGTTCAAATATTCAGGTACAGATGCTAGTATTGATTATACAAAGTTTCTCAAGGTAAATATTAATAACAAGATTGAACCTCCCAAGAATATAATCCTTACATCATCTGAACTTGAGATAAATAATACTATTGGAGCAACAGTTGGTTATATTACAGCAATACAAGAGGACGTTGACTATTCTCCAGTTAAATTTACACTTGAGAGCAATAAATTTGCTATCACCGGAGCTCTACTAAAAGTATCAACGGTATTTACACAGGTGGGAACTGAAGATATAGAGATTATTTGCACCAACAGAGAGGGGCAGATAATTAAGAGGTCTTTTGCCATTAATATTGTAGATAACTCAACATCTGAGGTAGTAACAGGTATTGGAATAAGTAACTTTTTACTAGATAAGAATGCCGAAGAGAATGCAGTTATAGCAAGTATTTATTCTGATGTTGATTGTAAGTTCAGTTGCGATAACGAATACTTTACAATTGTTGGACGTAGGTTAAAGCTTAAAAAGACACTTAATGAGGATACTAAAAAATATAGCGTAGAGATTACTGCAAAAACTGATGCTGCAACATATAAACAGAGTTTTGATCTATATATTCCAAGTATAAATAGTGGTGGTGAAACTGAAATTATAGAGATAGGATCAGAATCAAAAACAAGAGTGTATCCTAATCCTGTAAAAGGAGTTCTTAATATTGAAGGAGCAGATAGAGTGCAAATATATGACGGTAACGGAAAGCTAGTTCACACTGCATTAATCTCTGAACAAAAAATAGACCTTAGTAACCTATCTGATGGATTATACATACTGAAACTTCATACACAAACAGGTGTAGAGGTTCGTAAAGTTATAAAGAGATAAACAGATAGTTATTTTATAAACATGCTCACATATTACTAAATCAGACAAATTAGATTACTAAAGGTGTCCAAAACAGGGCACCTTTATTTATAAATAACAATACAGCTTTATAAAAGATCTCTTATATTCTATTAGCAACATAAAGTATTACAGATGAATAGAGATATTACCATACACTCTAAAACATAAAAACAGATACAAAAAAAGGGCTGTATAAACAGCCCTTTTACAAATATATTGTAATCTAATTACTCAACAATCTCTGTTCTTAATACATCAATTCTCTGAACAACCTTTTTAAGATCATCGTCAGTGAATTGCTCATTAAGAGCTGTAAACTCCGTTTTAAGTTCTTTAAATGTAACAAGATACTCTGCAATTTTCTCGTTATCTTTATGGTTCTCCATAATCTCAATAAGCTTCTCAATTGGAGCCACCTGATTCTTAATTATCTCTTTAAAATCAGCATTCTCTTCAGAAAGATAAGCAATTTGCGTTGTGAGGTACATACCTTCAACCCAACTTCCTATAAGAACAAAAACAGAAAGATTATCTTTTCCATTATTTACAAGAAATTCATATGAATCAAAACAAGCATCAGATATAATCTGAATAAGCTTATCTTTATCTTCAATGTTCTTCTCTACGCTCTGTGCAAGTTCAGCGTTAAAACCTTTAGTTATTGATAGCTCTTCAACAAGTTGTTTACAAACTTTCATGTAATTTCTTGTCTCTTGCTTCATATGATACGTACTTGCATAGCTAAGATCTGCACCATATGCACCAAGATTAAGCGCTTTACTAGTCTCTGTAAAGTACTTGTCTATATTATCTGTAGGATTATTAATGCTGATAATATAACCAGCACCAGCCTTGCTTAATAGCCCAATAATATCAAATGAAGTAGGTATTGGATATTTAGCCAGCTCTTCAAACGCTTGCTCCTTCTCACTAGGCTGCTCCTCAGCCGGTTTCTTATTTGTGTTTCCTGCCTGATTACATGCCGCTAGCAGTATAACAGCTGAAACTAAAACTGATAAAATACTTTTTGTTCTCATTTGTTAAGCTTCTTTTAGTATGTGTTTAATTTGCCTACCAATATAGCAAAAATAGTTATCACTGAAAAGAAAAGCTAACATACTCATCGCAATATGGCTATTTTCCCCCTTCCTTCAGTAAGTCTCTGCTTAATATTGTTTAAAACAATTATCTGTTCTGAAAGTTCTATAATTTTTTCGTAATTATTCTCATTTTGTGCCTCTATAATACCGGTACGGGTATCCTTTATTGCCTCCATTACAATATATGTTTTATAGGCAAGTACTGTTTGCGGTACAATATCTTTCAGCTTATCTTCCTCTGTTTCAATAAATGAATCTTTTTTAGTCCATATATTACTAAGTTCATATTTAGAGGTATACAGATCTGCAGCTATAGATTGCACTGCCTTTATATTATGGTTTACAAACAGTTTCTCAATCTCCTCTTTACCAATAGTCATGTTAGCCCTATACTCATTCAGTATATATTTGTATGCATCATTACCAAAATCAATATCATCTTCCTCAAGTTCTGATACAATAAAATCAGCTACCGATATTGCAACATCGTTACCATCTTCATCTTTATACTCCTCAAAGATAATTTGTCCAAATTTAAACAGCAGACTAATTATCTCCTTCTCTAATCTGTCCTGCTTTGTTTCTGTCGCAGGAACTTTCTCAATATTTGGTTGTTTACGCTGTTGTTCATATCTCTGATACTTGTTCTGACGATGCTGTTCTCCTGTTTTATTCAGCAACAATTTATTAAGCTGCGTGTATAACGACTGCTCTCCAATATCAAGCATAGAGCTACACTCTTTAATATAAACCGATCTTACAATAGCATCAGGAATATACGATACCGATTTAAGGATATCATTAATCATCTGTGCACGCTTAACAGGATCTCCCTCTGAATCCTTAAGCAACAATTTTGTCTTAAACTGTATAAAATCTGATTGATTATTATCTACATAGTTAATAAGTTCATCTGCTGTATGAGATTTTGCAAATGAATCAGGATCTTCGCCATCTGGCAGTAGAACCACCTTTACATTAAGCCCTTCTTCAAGAATAAGGTCAATACCTCTAAGCGATGCCTTAATTCCGGCAGCATCGCCATCATATATCACAGTTATATTTTTTGTAAATCTCTTAATAAGTTTTATCTGCTCTTTTGTAAGTGCAGTACCTGATGATGCAACAACATTCTCAATTCCTCGCTGAAACATAGATAATACATCGGTATACCCCTCAACAAGAAAACAACGCTCATGTTTTATTATACTATTCTTTGCAGAATAGAGTCCGTATAAGATATTACTTTTATGATATATCTCAGATTCAGGCGAGTTAAGATATTTTGCAACCTTCTTATCTGCCTTTAAGGTACGTCCTCCAAATCCAAGAATTTTACCAGATAATCCATGTATAGGAAACATTACCCTTCCGGAAAATCTATCAAATCTGTAGCTCTCTTTATCTATAGTTAAACCGGTACTTACAAGATACTCCAGCTTATATCCATTATCAAGTGCATATGATGTAAAAACATCTCTGCCGTCCGGACAATAACCAAGTTGAAACCGGTTTATAGTTTCGTCATTAAACCCTCGTTCCTTAAAATAGCTATAACCAACACTCTTCCCCTCTGCATGATGAAACAGATTATTATTAAAGTATTTTCCGGCAAACTCGCTCACAATAAGCAAACTCTCTCTTGTGTTACGCTTTTGAATCTCCTCTGCAGATACCTCTTTATCCTCTTTAATCTCTATATTATACTTAGAGGCCAGATACTTTAGAGCCTCCGGGTAAGAGAATTTTTCATGCTCCATAAGGAAACCAACAGCGTTACCTCCCTTTCCGGAACTGAAATCTTTGTATATACCTTTAGATGGAGAAACAACAAATGAAGGTGTCTTCTCGTCATGAAACGGACTTAACCCTTTAAAATTTGTTCCTGCTCTTTTTAGATTAACAAATTCACCTACAACTTCAACAATATCAATTGCATCAAATATCTTATCTATAGTCTCCTGATCTATCATCTTTTTCCTCCGATGCAAATTTAACTCATAAAATATTATGCCAATATCTATTTGGCAAAAAGCTTTTCAATTTATATTAACGGGTTATTAACATATATAATATATATCTTTGTTAAACTATTATAACAGTTAAATCCTTATGAAAAATATAGTTGTGCTTAGCGGAGCCGGCATTTCGGCAGAGAGTGGTATAAGAACCTTCAGAGACATGGGAGGACTCTGGGAAGAGTATGATGTAATGGAGGTAGCCAGTCCGCAGGCATGGGAGAGTAATCCGGATTTAGTAATGAGGTTCTATAATGATAGGAGGAAACAGCTTAAAGAGGTTAAACCAAACAGGGCACATAAAGCATTAGCAGAACTAGAAAAGCACTTTAATGTAAAAATTGTAACACAAAATGTTGATAACTTGCATGAGAGAGCAGGTAGTACCGATATACTTCATCTTCACGGAGAACTTACTAAGTCGAGAAGTCAGATTGACTCTTCACTTATTTATAATATAGAAGGATGGGAACTTAAGTTTGGAGACAAATGTGAACTTGGTTCACAACTCAGACCACATATTGTATGGTTTGGCGAAGAGGTTCCTGAGCTAGATAATGCTATTCCAATAATGAATAAGGCTGATATTCTCATTATTGTAGGAACATCACTTAATGTATATCCGGCTGCAGGATTGGTTAATTATATCCCTGATAACTGCAAAGTATTTGTTGTAGATCCCAATAGTGTTGCAGGAAATTTGAATAGCAGATGTGAGTTTATTACAAAAAATGCCGGCGAAGGGCTTCCAGAGCTTGCAGAACGTTTAATAAACAATTTTAATAATGAATAAACGAAAGATAGTTATAGGTGTAACTGGTGCAAGCGGATCTGTTTATGCTCAAAGTTTAATTCATAAACTAAACGATCTGAAAGATCAGATTAACGAAGTAGGTGTGGTATTCTCTGAAACAGGAAAAACAGTTTACGAATTTGAACTTGAAAAGAGTATTGAATCTGATGTGCCATTTAAGATATACAAACCCAATGACTTCTTTGCTCCATTTGCATCCGGTTCAGCTCAGTACGATACAATGATAATAATTCCTTGCTCAATGGGTACTATGGGAAAGATTGCAAACGGCATTGCAGAAGATTTGATATGCAGAGCCGCAGATGTTATGCTCAAAGAACGCCGAAAACTTATATTAGTTACACGCGATACTCCCCTTAATCTGATTCATATCAGAAATATGGAGCAAATAACTCTTGCCGGAGGAATAGTATGTCCTGCATCGCCATCGTTCTACAAAAAGCCTGAAACAATAGAAGAGGTGGCATCTACAGTTACCGACAGGGTTCTTGATCTGTGTAATATACATATTGATACTTATCGCTGGAATGGCAAGTAAACTGTTACTAAAACTAAACTTAATAGCAACGCAGGTATGCTAGTTTAAAATGCTATTAGAAACAAATTATATCTTATGAGATTATATATACCAAACTCACGCGAAACAGATATTCCAAAACAATTTAAGACTTTTGTTAGTGAGGAGTATTTTTGTAACTGCATAAAATGTGGTAAAGAACTTATTGAATCAGATTCAGAATATTTTATAGAGAAGGTTATTAAAAATGGAGAGATAGAGTTTGAGTATGCAATATGCAACCATTGTGCAGAGAAGGTTAATATGGAACTAAGTACTGAATCTAAACAGAATATTGAGAAGTATATGTCTGATAGGGTTGAGAATCTATCACGAAACATAGAACTCCTTAATAACCCGGAAGCTGAATATGACAATTGGCTTGAAAAATGCATGATTACCGGCAACAATATAGATAAAGGTTCAGACTACCAGGTGGCTGCTCAATTTAAGGGTAATAGAATGATTTTATCATTCATGCCTTACGCTATAAGCCTTGATGCAATTGAAGAGATGCAAGAGCTGTTATCAGCAAAAACAAAAGATGAGCTTGACAACTTCAAGAAACAGAATCTGGACTTACCTCCTGAATTTCTGGAATTTATTAAAACAAGCCCTTTTGTATTTGTATAAAATCAAACAATAACCTTTACTTTGCATTTACCTCAAAAACTATTATTACTTTTGTGGCACAAACAGAAATTAAAGAGACTATAATATATGGAAAGGGTAGTAAGTGGTATTCGCTCCACAGGTAATCTTCACCTGGGTAACTATTTTGGAGCGCTCAAAAACTTTATTAAGATGCAGGACGAAAATGAATGTTTCTTCTTTATTGCAGATTATCATTCATTGACAACTCATCCTACACCAGAAAACCTGCACGGTAATGTAAGACAGGTTTTAGCTGAATACCTTGCCGCTGGTATTGATCCTGAAAAGGCAACAATATATGTACAAAGTGATGTTCCTGAGGTAGCAGAACTATACCTGCTACTTAATATGAATGCATATGTTGGCGAACTTGAAAGAACAACATCATTCAAAGATAAAGTAAGAAAAAATCCTAATAATGTAAATGCAGGATTACTGACATATCCTGTACTAATGGCTGCCGACATTATAATGCATAATGCAACAAAGGTACCTGTTGGTAAAGATCAGGAACAGAACCTTGAAATGGCTCGTAAATTTGCCCGCAGATTCAACAACATGTATAATGTTGAATATTTTAATGAACCTGAACCATTTAACTTTGGCGAGTCGCTTGTTAAAATTCCCGGGCTTGACGGTACGGGTAAGATGGGTAAATCAGAAGGCAATGGTATTTACCTTATTGACGACCCTAAAGTTATAAAAAAGAAAGTAATGAAAGCCGTAACCGATTCTGGCCCTACTGTACCAAACTCACCTGTTACAGAATCTGTTCAGAACCTGTTTACAATAATGGAAATTGTATCTACACCTGATACTTTGCAATATTTTAAAGATAAATACGCATCGTGCGAGATAAGATATGGCGATTTAAAGAAACAACTTGCCGAAGATATTGTAAAGGTAACAACACCAATAAGAGAGAAAATACTTGACTTAGCTTCAAATGGTGAATATCTGCGTAAAGTGGTTAAACTGGGCGAAGATAAAGCTCGCGAAAGCGCAGCAAAAACCATTAAAGAGGTAAGAGAAATTATAGGGTTTAAACCTTTTTAAAACTCGCGTGTTATAACTGTGTTGTTATTACTGTGAGATAAAATAAAATTCTTGCGATTTTTTAGCGGCTATCATTAGATAGTCGCTTTTTTTATTAATGTTTCACGTGGAGAAATCTGTATTGTAATAATTACACCAACAGTTATAATAAGCATATTACACATTGTTACAATAGGATAAACATGTAATTATTTTACATCAACACTAAAAACCACACATTCCGTAACAATCTGACAATAAATTATATTGATTTTTATATTATAACAAGATATAGCATCTGTTTATTTTATTAGCGTACATTAGTGTTACTTTAATCACAAATCAACAAATGCCATATCATGAATAAAGGAAATGAAGAGATCGATCTGTTCGAGCTAATCAGTAAGATAGTTAGTCCGTTTAGAAAGCTTTTTACTGCAATAATATCAGCAATAATGTATCTTATTAAGATAGTACTACGCAAGTGGTATATTATTATGATATCTATTATTATAGGAGGGTTAATAGGATATATTAAAAATGAACTAAAAACAGATCTTTACGTAACAAAAGCTATTCTAAAAGTAAATACCGTAGATATTGCCGATGCTGTATCGCAATTACAAAACCTGAATACTCTTATTGAGGAGAGCAGTTACGATATACTTGCAGAACAACTCAATCTGAAATCAAAAGACGTAAGTAATATATACAGTATTAACATAAGTTATATCTACGATATTAATAATGATGGTTTACCCGATATTACCGACGAACTAGGCGAATATCTTAGTGTAAAAGACACTTCAATAGTCAGGTATACTGACAGGTTGGGTCTCTCTGTACAGATGCAGTCTATGCAATCTATTAAGACAATAGAAAATGCTATTCTTAATTATTTAAACAACAATCCATACTTTGTAAAAGAGAAAGAGGTTAACACACTACAATTAAAGAATAAAATAGCCTTTCTTGATGGCGAAATAAACAAACTTCAGGAGCTTCAGAATATAAGATACAAACAGTCTGACTATAAAATAGATGACGACAAGTACATTCTTAAACAGAATGAGAAACTATATCATAATGACATACTAAACCTGTTTGATCAGAAACAGAAACTTGAAAAGCTACTGGCACTAAACAGCTCTATTGCTGAGTATTCAAAGAACTTTTCAAGATATACAACCCCAAAGAATTTTCTTACAACAATGGTTATAAGATACAGTATAATACTGTCTGTTTTAGGTCTGTTAATCCTAATACTTATTGATAAAAGAAATATTATAAAAGAGTTTATATATAACTAGCATAAAAAAAGGATGTCGCTACATAAACCGACATCCTTTTCTCATATATATTTTTTATTCTATTCTTTACATACACTCCTTCACCTGTTTATAATTGTTTTTCAGTCACCAAATGGAACTAACATTTATAATCATCCTCGCGTGTGTGAATAACTATTCTTATACTTTGTTTCTTCTGGTTAAGAGAATGCCTATTCCTAACGATATAAACGGTATACTTAACCACTGCCCCATATTAAGAGTCATTCCATCTTCAAAATTAACCTGAACCTCTTTAATAAACTCTATAAAGAAACGAACTCCAAACAACATTATCAGAAACCATCCGAATATATTACCATTTGCCATTGTCTTTACATTCTTCTTATAATATCTGTAAAGCACAAAGAATATTGCAAGATACGATAATGCCTCATATATCTGAGTAGGATGTTTTGCAATGGTCTCCTTATTCTGTTCAAAAACAACACCCCATGGTAAGTCTGTAGCAACACCATATATCTCAGAATTCATAAAATTACCAAAACGTACAAAGAATCCTCCTAGCGCAATAACAATAACTATTCTGTCAAGAACCGATAGAAAAGATAACTTTAGCTTACGACTAAACAGATAAAGTGCAATCAAGATACCAATAGCAGCTCCATGACTTGCAAGACCACCATGCCAAATCTTAATTATCTCTAACGGATTTGATAGATAATACTCTGGTTCATAGAAAAAACAATGACCAAGACGTGCTCCTAGTACCATTCCTATAACCGTGTAAAACGATAGCCTATCAACAGCCTCTTGCTTAAAGCCTTCGCTCTTATATATTTTGTCAATTATTACATATCCAAGATAGATTGCAAGTGCAAAAAGTAAACCGTACCACCTTACAGAGAAAGGTCCTAAAGGAAAGATTTCAGGATCAAGATTCCAATTTATAGATGCTAATATATTCATCAGTAATTATTTTTTGTAATCGAAACAAATATAACCAATCATTATATACCCTAAGCATACGATGGGTTTATCTTTTTCTTAATATCTGTTAAATCCTCCTTAACCTCATAGTTATCACCTATATATTTATTAAAAACAGCACATACATCTTCTACAAATTTATCGCTTAATATATTATAATGAAAATAAGGTATTGAAGCCCGGTACAACATAAAATCGGAAGCAAATAAGGTATGTTCATAAAATATAGTGTACCATATCTCGGCTTCTAACCAAAAGTCTGTCCAGTGCTTTTTAGGAGTCATCAACTCATAAGCTTTCTCGGTAATAATATCAATATTAGAGCCATATCTATAGAACAACCGTTTAAAGTCTTCTGGTTCAATTCCTGTCTGTTTTGCCTCATCATATTTGTAATCACACTGCTCTATCATAAGCATTGTATCTGGTTCAAAATTGAACCTACCGCCGCTTAATCTGGTATCTTTGGTACTACACTCTTTATATTGAATTTTATACCTTTTATTTAATCTCTTTGATACCATATCAACAACCTTTTTAGCCATAAGCCTGTATCCTGTAAGCTTACCTCCGGCTATTGATATTAAACCACTATTTGACATAAACACCTCATCTTTACGAGATAGTGCAGATGTCTTTTTACCCTTAACTGCCATAAGACACCGCAATCCTACCCAGCTATACTTAACATTTCCGCTATTAACCTTTATGTTTAATTGATTATTAACCGCCATACACAGATAATCTATATCCTGTTGTGTAATCTTTATTTCGTCAATATCATCGTGGTAATCTGTATCTGTTGTCCCAACATAAACAGTATCCTGCCTTGGAATAACAAACACCATTCTGCCATCAGATACATCAAAATATAGAGCATTATTTACCGGTAAATCTTCTTTAGAGAATACTATATGCACACCTTTAGTAAGATGCATTCTCTTATTATTTATACTATTATCCCTCTCTCTTAACCTGTCAATCCACGGTCCTGTAGCATTTACAACACTCTTTGCACTTACGGCATGTACATCTCCTGATAACCTGTCAGTAACTAAAGCACCCGATATTGTTGAGTTGTCATAAATCCAGTCTTTACACTCTACATAGTTTAATACTGTTGCTCCATACTCTTCAGCTGTTTTGCACACCTCAATAACCAGTCTTGAATCAGAACATTTATACTCATAATATAGTGCTCCTCCAACTAAATAATAATCCTTAAGATTAGGCTCTATTCTAAGAGTCTCCTCCTTAGACATAAATATATTACGCTCAGTCTTCTTTACCCCGGCAATAAAATCATATATATTAAGCCCTATACGGGTAAGCAGAGGTTTAAAATATCCGTTTTTAATCATCGGGAGTAACATCTTTTGCGGAGTAACTATATGTGGTGCATTTCTGTATACAACAGCTCTCTCTTTACCTACTGAACTTACCAACTTTATCTCACCGCTTTTAAGGTATCTTAATCCACCATGTACAAGTTTAGTCGATTTACTACTTGTACCTGAGGCAAAATCAGATTTATCAATAAGTAACGTCTTTAATCCTCGTTTAGCAGCATCTAATGCAACCCCGGCACCGGTAATACCACCACCAACAACCATTAAATCATATTCATCCGATAGTTTATCAATAGTTGATTGTCTGGGAATTCTATTATTATTCTGATTCATATTAAACAAAATATTGTTTATACAAAGAGTATATTAAATATAGCAATTTATACAATCAGATGCCATATTTTTTTGTGCAACAACTGTTTTTCACAACTATCAAACCACATATTTCCCGATAAAAAACGAATAATTAAATTTATTTAACTACTAATGAGTCAAAAATTAAGTGGTATATCGTTTAAAGATTGTAATTTTGCTTTTCAAGCAATTTATGTTTACAACAATGATAAAAAGAATTCTTATTGTATGCAGTATAGTCATAACTGCAATTATAGCACTCCCACGTTGTGCAAATCCCGGAAATCCAAGTGGAGGGCCTAAAGATACTGTACCGCCAATACTAATAAATACTATACCTTTAGACAAATCAACAAACGTATCTCCTGAAAAAATAAGCATCTACTTTGATGAGTACATTGCTTTTAAAGATATAAATAAGAAACTGGTTATATCTCCACCACTTGAGTACAAACCTAAGATTATCCTAAAAGGTAAATATCTTAACATAAAAATTGCAGATACATTAAAAGATAATACAACATATACCTTCTATTTTGACGATGCTATTGTTGATAATAACGAAGGAAATCCATACTCAAATTTTTACTATACCTTTAGTACCGGCTCTGTATTAGATTCTTTGATTATAGGTGGTGGGATATTAAACGCCTTTGATCACACAGTTCTTGAGGATGTTACTATTGGTCTGTACAAAGATCTAAACGACTCTGTTCCTTACAAACAGAAACCATACTATGTATCTAAATCCGATAAAGAGTTCGGCCGGTTTATCTTTAAAAACATTGCTCCAGGAAAATACAGAGTATTTGCTATGAAAGAGCTTAACAACAATATGAAATACGATCAACCAGGTGAATATATTGCATTTACTGATAACTTTCTTGAGATAAATAGCGAAGGCTACTCTATTAATGGTAAACCAATAGAACACAAAGAACATGCAATATCAGATACAACAGATACACACTCATTACATGACCATGCAGATCATGCACTATCTATATTTATGTTTCTGGAGGATCGTGACCCGCAATACCTGACAAATAATAAACGTATTACTGATAATAATCTGCAAATAGGATTCAATAAAGAGTACAATGATATTGTATACCTTGACCCTATTACAGAACCAAAGAGTAATAACTGGTATATTCTTGATCAGAAAGAGAATAATAAAGATTTTGATATCTGGATTACAGATACAACAATGGCAAACAGAGATACCATTGCTATTAAGATGAAATACAAATTTACAAACGAAGATAAAAAACTTGACTGGCGCACAGACACTCTCTTCTTTACAAAGAAAAAAGAGGTTAAGAGAACCAGAAGAAAAGACAAGAATAAACCAAAACCAAAGGAATACCTTAAGCTATCTCTATCTGCTAACAAATCAAAAGCACTTGAGCTATATGATACACTTAGTATACAGTTCAATGAACCTCTGCGTACATTAAACAAAGAAAAAGTGCAACTGATAGAGACCGTAGATTCTGTTGAATACAAAAGACCATTCACTCTAGATAGCGATACTCTTGATCCTAGGGTAATGTATATAAACTTTAACAGAAAAAAAGGCGGAGAGTATAAACTAAAAGCTCTGCCCAATGCTTTTACAGGAATAAGTTATAACAAAAACGATACCCTTGATGTATCATTTAAAGTCAAAAAGAGTGAAGATTACGGACATATTTACCTTACTATTATTAGCGATAATTATCCTATGATAATTCAGATGATGGAAAAATCAGGCGATAAAGAGACTATTATAAGGGAGTTTTATATAAACAACGAGACTACAATTAATATTAAAAATATCCCACCAAAAAAATATCTGTTTAAATCAATATATGATGCAAACCGGAATGGTAAGTGGGATACAGGAATATTCCTGAAAAGCATCCAGCCTGAACAGGTGAGATACCTTACGTCTGAAAACTCTGTTGAGGATATTATTGTTAAGGCAAACTGGGAAAACGAGCTGGAATGGATTATTAAATTAAGAGAGGAGGACTAGATATATGTCTGTATTAATGAATTTTGCAATGTTTCCTACCGATAAAGGGACAAGCGTAAGTACACATGTAAGTAAGGTTATTGACATGATAAGAGATAGTGGCGTACAGTATAAACTTACTCCAATGGCTACTGTTATTGAAACAGAAACAATGAGTCAGGCACTGGAGATTATACAAAAAGCAAACAATATACTTGAACCGGATTCAGACAGAATATACTCATCTGTTACCTTTGATATACAAAAAGGTAAAAGCAATAGAATTATTACCAAGGTTGAGTCAGTTGAGAATAAGATTGGCAAAGTAAATAAATAACTCTGCACATTTAAAAACCAATCAGATGAGGAGAATATTGTTTATACTACTTACCTCTGTTATGTTTATTGCAGCTAATGCTCAAAATTCAATAGGCTTCAGAGGAGGGTACAGTCAAACAAGTATTAAGTTTGAGAAGGATTATGGTCAAACAGCCCTTACAGGCGATTACACAACCGGAATAGTATTCAGAAGAGTAGATTCAACAAAAAGATCATGGATTAGCCTTGGAATACAGGTAGAGGTAAACTACTCACGAAAAGGATTCAATCAGATAATTGAGGCAGAAAACGGTTCTATACCTGAGGTAAGTATAACCCGAGATATGGAATATATAAATACTCCTATTGTAACTCAGATACTTATTGGACCAAAAAGAATAAAATTATCATTAAATTTTGGTGTATATTTTGCATATATGTTATCGCTTAAAGATAACCTGAAAACTACTGGTAATGCGGCTTTGAGTGACGATTCAAATATATACTATGATGCTTACAACCGTTTTGACTATGGTATAGTTCCTGGTGCAGGACTTGCGTTAGATTTAAATATTTTTTATCTTCAATTAGAAGCTCGTTATGCCCTAGGTTTCGGAAACCTGTATAAAGAAGATCAGAAATACCTTTCTTCTATATCAAGACTGAGATCATTAGAGTTATCGGCTTCTGTATTATATAAGTTTTAGAAGCACATAAAAAATAACGTAATGATGAAGAGATTTGTAACTCTGATATCGCTGTTTTTTATCGTTTTAGTGCTTTACGCTCAGAACGAAAATTTTTCGCAGGTTGGTATAGCATCAGTCTATTCTGATCAGTACGAAGGAAGAAGAACAGCAAACGGAGAGGTTTTTACGCATGAAAAGTTTACCGCCGCGCACTTAAGCATCCCTTTTGGTACAAAGGTTAAAGTTACCAATATGAAAACAAGAAAGTTCGTAATTGTTACTATTAACGATCGCGGACCATTTGTTAAAGATAGAGTTCTTGATCTGTCAAGAGCTGCTGCCTTTAAGATAGATATTGATCCTAAAGGAACAGAAAAAGTACAGATACAGGTTCTTAAACCAACAAAGCGACAACGTAAGAAGAATAAGTTAGTTAAAAACGATCCTCCTAAAGAGGAGCCAAAAGAGGTAGAAAAACCTAAAGAGGAACCCAAAAAGGTTGAAACAAAAATAGTAAGAGACACTGTTTTTGTTAAACAGATTGTTCGCGATACTGTATATAAAACAAAAACGGTATATGTAAACAACGGATCTCAGCAGGCAACAAACGATAACCATAGTGGTATATATCGTATTATTCGCTACGAAATTGGTCCAAAAATAAATATAAGAAACGGATATGCTATACAAATGGGTTACTACCATGTACCAGAAAATGCATATGCACTATACAAACGACTACGCAGAAAATATAAAACCAACATATATCTGCATAGAACAAAAGAGGAGGGACAGTATGCCTACAGGCTTC
This sequence comes from Bacteroidales bacterium UBA6680, assembly GCA_002454955.1. Lineage (GTDB taxonomy): Bacteria > Bacteroidota > Bacteroidia > Bacteroidales > UBA6680 > UBA6680. Next base: position 6,535 of record DKJY01000084.1, on the reverse strand, counting down.
TGTTTGGAGTATACTCATCAAGAACAAAGGCATTAAGAATGCTGCCAGGAATAAGACGGTATCATCGCGATGCATTTATACAAGACTACAGTACTTTAGAACAATAGATATTAAAAGCGACTCATAAGGGTCGCTTTTTTATTATAACTGTTTCTCAATGGTCAGTTGAAACTCACACAACAAATATTATCGTGTATACGAAAAATCTTTCTCATGCTTCGTTTCGTCATTTTCTTATTTTATTCTTATAAATTTGCACATTGTAAAACAGAGCGGTAATACTCTTTCAAACTACGATATAAATTCAATTATATAATGTATATAAACAACTTCTCAGAGTACAAAAGACGACAAACAGATGTTGTATCTGTTGGCAAAATTAATGTTGGTGGTAACAATCCGGTATCGGTACAGACAATGACCAATATAGATACCAACAATGTTGATGAGTGTACAGATCAGATTATAAAAGTACACAAAGAGGGAGCAGATATTGTAAGGCTTACCACACAAGGTAAAAGAGAGGTTGAGAGTATACATTTAATAAAAAACAGGCTTATTGAACTTGGTATCGATATACCAGTTGTTGCTGATGTACACTTCAGATCTGATATTGCCGATTTGGTAGCACCGCATATAGATAAAGTGAGGATAAACCCCGGAAACTATCTTGGACGCACAAAACCATTAACATCATATACAGATGAGGAGTATCAGGCAGAGATAGATGAAACAACAGCAAGGTTCAGAAGATTGATAGATATCTGCCGCGAACATAACACATCAATACGTATTGGATCTAACCACGGATCGCTATCGCAACGTATTGTAAGCAGATATGGCGATACCCCGGAAGGGATGGCTGAGGCTGCAATGGAGTTTCTGCGTATCGCAAAAGATTACATCTTTAATCAGATTGTAATATCTATGAAATCGAGCAATACAAGGGTAATGGTACATGCATATCGCATACTGGTAAACAAGATGAATACTGAGCAGATGAGTTACCCGATACACCTTGGAGTAACCGAAGCCGGAAGCGAGATAGAGGGACGTATTAAATCGGCTGTTGGCATTGGAACACTACTTGCCGATGGTATTGGCGATACCATACGTGTATCGCTTACAGAGGAGCCTGAAAACGAGATAGAAATAGGCAGATATCTTGTCTCATGTTTTGACAAATACAACAACACCAAATCTGATATATACAGAGGAGAGTTGCCAATTAACCCATATGAGTACAAAAGGAGAGAGAACAACAATGTAGCAAACATTGGTGGCAATAATGTCCCGGTTGTAATTGCAGACAATAGCGATGCAGACTATATATGCGACAATACTATTGAGAAATGCGGGTATCTTAAAAAAACCGACAAAAAATATCCTCTGTATCACTCAATAGAGGAGTATACAAAATCAGATAACAAAAGCGCAGATATAAACTTTATAAGGCTTAACTGCAATAACTATAATAGTAATACAACAGAGATATTAAAAGATACAAACAATGCTGTTTTAATACTCAGATCAGATTCAGATAATATGTTTCTGGATATAAGATCAACCATATTCAGGCTTATAGCAGACAATATAAAAATTCCTGTTATAGCTGAAATAGATACTGACGAAGCATCAGCAGATAGATTTGCTGTAAAAACAGCTACTATTGCCGGACCACTGTTTATTGATGGTCTTATAGATGGAATATATGCACACAATACAAACAGCAACTATAAAGCAGATACACTATCGTTAATGTTATCGCTGCTTCAGGCATCAAGAGTACGAACAAGCAAAACTGAGTTTATATCGTGCCCGGGATGCGGACGTACACAGTTTAAACTACAGGATGCTGTAAAGAGTGTAAGAGAGCACACATGGCACCTTAAAGGGTTAAAGATTGCTGTTATGGGCTGCATAGTAAATGGTCCCGGCGAAATGGCCGATGCCGACTACGGATATGTAGGCTCCGGAGCAGGCAAAATAACCCTGTATAAAGGCAAAACAGTAATGAAGAAAAACATAAACCAAAACACCGCCGTACAAGAACTAATTAACCTGATAAAAGAGCATGGTGATTGGTTGGAGAGGGAATAGGGAATTTAAATATCAATCGGTTTATTATATAAAACCACCCCATCTGTAAATTACAAATGGGGTGTGTTTTTATATAATTATCAATATTTATACATTATTACTATTGGAGCTCTCCAATTTGGCAATTTCACTGTACTGAATGTTATATATTTACTTGTACGATTTGAATCTATAATCTCTGTAGGTTGCCACGGATTTCCATTACTATCCAAAACATAGTGTGTCCTCAAAGGCATTCCTTTCTCTGCCCTCATAATATTTTCCCTATGAGTTGCATACTTTTCTGTTTCACATATTTGGGTGCCATCAGAAGCTGTTTCCCATACCGCTTTTGCCTGAGTTAAACCATTTTCCAAAATATCTTGCCTATGTGCAAGTTCATGACCTAAATCTAACCATAAAGGACTTCTTTGATTACCATTTTGTGTAGGAATTAAAGCCCCTTGTAATCTTGGATCTATTTGTATTATATTATATGGAGTATCCATATCTATCCTATTTTCATTATTCGTAGGATTTTTCATAAGATATGCATGATTATTTCTATTAGCAAAGAAATCTATAATCTTCCCTCCTTCATTTGTTTCAGTAGCCAATTCATTAAGAGAATTTAACAATCCTTGAATAAAAGTATTATTCTGAGGATTATACTCTTCATATCTTCCAGACGTAGTATTTTGGCGGTACATTTTTTGGTTACTATACATATATAGTATAGAGTCGTGTATTACATAAATATAATCCCCGTTTACATCTATAGACTTAATAGGATTATTTCCACCATATTGGTAAGGGGTTATTCCCACATACTTTTCTGCAAGTCTATCATGATTAAAGAATCTGCCAATACAGGCATCATAAAAACGAGCACCATACGCTAGCCAATCAGTTTCATCTTGCTTCTCTTTATCATTATATAGATACTTATTGGTAGATGAACCAGACGTTGCAAATGTAAGACCAAACGGGTAGTAGTTATTTACCTGAGTGGTATCACAGTTCTCATTTACCGCTACACGCGTATTACCAAGATGATCTTTAAGATGAAACTCATAGTTTGTTGTTGAGCCGTTTATATTCAGTAAACCATCAGAGCAGATCATATAATTAATATCTCCGTTTCTATATACAAAACTACCTGAGTAAAATATAGTATCATTTACCGGCAATATATTGGCTAACTTGCGACCTGTAGCATCATATACATACCCAATACTATTTTCTCCTTTGGTTATTGAATAAGGAAGATTCATATGATTATATTTTATATCTGATAACCCTTTATTTGGATCAACAATCATATTACCATTAGCATCATATATATAGTTTCCGATACCTTGTCTGAAACCATCTTCTGTTCCTGCATCAACAACACTCCTAAGTTGGTTACCACTATCGTAATTATACGTTAGTTTATCCATAGGCTCTACAACACTTGTGGTAATATTTACCATTGAACGATCTAATGTAAGTATGTTTCCATTAATATCGTAACTATACGCTGTATTATAACCATCCTGTTTTGCTCCTGCATAGTCGGCTCTCTTTATTCGGTCAATATTATCGTACCTGTAACCATAACTATGCAATACACCTTTATCACCATTCTTCCACTGTATAGCACTTATATTACCATTATATTGCGCCTCGGTATCAACACCTGATAATGTATTATTATAGTACAGATTCATACTGTACAGATTACTGCCATCGCTCTTTGTGTTATTCAGCTCTTTTAACCACCCGCGTATGTTGTAACTGTACTCTGTGTTTATTGCTTTGTTGTTAAGCCTCTTCTTTATCATCTGTCCTAACTCATCGTACTCAAATGAGGCATACAGAATCTCACTCTTTGTTATTGCGCCGCTAAGTTTCTGATATATACGCAGTAGTCTGTCGGCATGGTCATACTCATTGCGTTGTCTTACAACAATAGCACTGTTACCTGCAAGCTGGTGTGCATATAATGTACTATCAACACGTCCGGTAAAACTGTAGTTGGTTGCAGCTACCTCTGTAAACACCTTACCTCCCGGAAGTGTTATCTCTGATACTGATTGTATATTTCGGTACTTATCATCATAATAGTTCCCGGTAATAACCCACTCTCTTCTACTATCATCACCATCAAGAACCTTTACAATATTATATGTCACTAATCCTTTAACATTTCTGTTATAATCTCCACTATAACTATCAATAGCATAATCGGCTTTAAAATCAACACCACTGAAACGTGGTTGATAGTAGTTATCATATACTGTTTGTGTTAATAACTCTGTATTTACATTCGGAAAACAGTTTTTTGAATATAAACCTCCATTACACACCTCATACATATTACTATTTGCCTCTACCTCAATACGCATCTGTTCTTGAGTTAGTGCCGACCCTGCTGTGTATATTCCTGTCTGTACAGGTCGGTTAAATCTGTCGTACTTTGTATATAACCACTGGTTTGTTTTGCGTTGCTCACCATCCTGTGTCAGAACAAGACGATCGTATCTGTCATATACCATATATATAGGTTCTGCTCCCGGTAGCTGTTTTGTGATCATTCGTTTGCGTTCATCGTAACAATAGTAGTAACACAAATTCTTTATAAATTGATCATTTGCAGAAAATTCAATATCCGGAACCCCTCCGTCAAACATCTCCATTAATACTTCTGAAGCCTTTGGTGATAGAACATAACGCAACATTCCAAAATCATCATAAACATAATATGTATCTGCTTTTTCTGAACCTGATATGGGGCTCCGTTTAAGAACAATCTCTCCAAACTGGTTTTTATACTCCATTATAACACCCTTACTATTCTCATCAACAGTAGCATTAAGATATAGTGTAGATTCCTGATGATATGTATTACATATAAGTTTACCACTCTCTATATCCACAAAAAATTCATACACATCATTTGCCGAATTTCCATCATAATAGAACTTGGTGGTATGATCTTCTCCATTATCAATTGGTTGCCATACCTCTCCCGGAGCACCCTGTTTTGTTACACGATTTAATGGTGAGTTATCAAATTTGGTAACAGAGAATGGGTATTTTGTTACCTCCTGTACATTAGATGCAATATTATAGTAATCTCCCTGATCTGATATTGCCGATGTTGCTATAGCGCCTGTACCAGCTGATGAAGCATACGGAAGATATTTCTTGGCATTTCGTCCGAATTTATCATACTCTATTGGTACTATAATATCTTTTCCTGAAACCGATGCAGCAACACTTATACTCTGTTTTACACGTCCTCTGCCATCAACATAGTTTACATTTACAGCTACTTTATCTGGTACAATATTACTCTTATCAAGAGATTTTACCGGCTCTTTTGGCACATATGTTACAACATAATTCCTATCATGCGATAACGAGATCTTCTCAAAATCAGCTCGCTCCTCAACATGTTCGGCAAGTGTAAGTATTGAGTTTATATCAGGTTTTGATATCCACTCGTCTGTAACGTAGTCCTTATGTCCTACATGTCCTATTATAACATCTGATTTACGTGTAAGCAGTTTATCCTTTGCAAAATAACGTGGTGCAGCAGAACCAATTCTGTCTGTCTCTATACCTCTGTAGAGTATACGTATTTGATCGTTTCCGTTAAAATTTACAACACTATTATTGGTTGTAACAAATTTATCGTTGTTTCCTATAGCCTTACTGTTACGTATTACAATAGTTTTACCAACCTCTAGTATTCCACTCTTCTCTGGTGTATAAGCATATCTAAAGTCGTTATCACCATCCTGATCGCGCTGTATTACAATGTTACTAATATCGCAATTGGCTATACCTAGATTTGTTATCTCAATACTCTTGTTATATCCGCTACCCTCCTGGTACTCTGAGATTATAAGTTTTGGTTGTACTGTTATATCATGAACACCCAACTGACCTGTATAGTCTTTTGGAAGTTTAAGCCACCTGCCTTTTATGTCCTGATTCATTCCACGACTACTTACAAGTGTTACATCTTTTCCAAAATTACTACCACCACGTGATCCGATACTATCTATAGCAACTCCGTTATGGTACAGCTTAACCATATCATTACCATTAAAATTCAAACACCCCGAATTATCATACATATCGGCTTTGTTAATTAGTGTAGCTGCTGCTTCGTCATTAACAATTACATAGGTACTTTTTGGTGCTACTGTTCCCGTTAATGATATGCCATTACCAAACACACCATTACCATTCACATCTTTTCTGATAATATATTCTGACAGATCAACTGGTGTTAATCCGGAATTGTATAACTCTAATGCTTTATTGTGTCCTGATCCCTCTATATATTCTGAGAAGAATAGCTGAGGCGGCTCAACTGCCATAACCTCTGTTTGCAATGCTAAACCGCTTAACAGGCATAGCAATATTATATATATTGTTTGTTTCATATGTCTAAATTTGC
>DKJY01000044.1 GCA_002454955.1 Bacteroidales bacterium UBA6680 | reverse complement strand
GAGGCTTTTTTTGTATATATACTGGAATTGCAACGTAACCACCCGATAAACTACATCTTATTCATCTTTCAGGTCAATATTCTGAGGGAATAGTTCATGCAGCTTTGTTATTTTGAGATCTGCAATTTTATCGAGAACGGTACTGAGCCACTTGAAAGGATCTATATTATGCATCTTGCATGTTCCGAAGAATGTATAGAACATAGCAGAACGTTGAGCTCCTTCATGAGAACCGGCAAAGAGATAGTTTTTGCGCCCTAAAGCGTTAGGTCTAATACTGTTCTCAATCTTATTATTGTCTATATGTAAATCTCCATTATATAGATATGCTTGTAAGCTATCCCATAGTCCGACAGTATATATAAATGCTTTTCCTATTAAACTCTTAGGAAGAACCTTTTTATTCTCGTTGCATATCCATTTACCAAGATCATTAATTATAGGAAGAGATTTCTCTAAACGTACAGACTTTTTCTTATTCGCAGATAGATTCATTATATCTCTCTCAATTGCATACAACTTCTGAATATGAAGCATAGCATTCTCTGCCCTGGATTGATCCTGATCCAGAGCTTTCTCAAAATAACGACGTGTATGTGCCCAACATGCTAAATGAGTAACTACTTCTTTATATCTGTATTGATTGTAGACTTGTGTAAATAGGAAATTTGTACCATCATATTTTAGCAACTGAATCTCACCAGTTGTATAAATAAAAAAAGCCTTCATTTTTAGGTTTGCAAATCTAAAATCAAATGAAGGCTTATGAATAAAAACCAAAAAGTTTTTATGTGGTACAAAGTTAATGAATTATGGAAGAAAGGACTCAATAAGAGTCAAATTAGTCGGGAATGTTGTCTGGATCGAGGGACTGTAAGAAGATATCTTAGCATGGATGAGCAGTCTTTTATTGCCTGGATCAATACTCCCCGTCGCATGCCCAGAAAACTCTCACTGTACTATAAGTATGTTAGAAGTTTATTGGAATCAACACCTTACTTGTCAGCGGCACAAGTCGAAGACCGGTTAAAGGAAAGCTTTCCGGATCTTCCACAGGTAGACAGCAAAACAGTTTACAACTTTGTTAGGGATATCAGAAAAAAGTATGATATTCCCAAATACAAGCAAAAGCAGAGCCGACAGTATCAGAAACTGCCCGAACCTGCATTTGGCAGTGAAGCACAAGTTGATTTTGGAGAGTATAATATGCAGACCCATGGAGGCAACAGGGTGAAAGTCTACTTTTTCGTCATGGTTCTTTCCCGTTCCCGCTATAAATTTGTTTATTGTCAGCCTCAGCCTTTTACATCCCAAACCGCTATCTATGCCCATGAGCTTGCATTTGCTTATTTTAAAGGCATTCCCAAGTCGATAATATACGATCAGGATAAGGTTTTTGTAAAATCTGAGAATCTGGGAGATGTTTTATTGACTGATGAATTTCGAGGATTTTGTAAAAACTATTCATTTGAATCTGTTTTTTGCAGAAAAGCTGATCCTGAGTCAAAAGGGAAAGTTGAAAATGTGGTAAAGTATGTCAAGTACAACTTCTTACAGGGACGTAAATTCAGCAATCAGGAGTCACTGCAGACTGATTGCCTTGCATGGTTAAAGCGTACAGGCAACAACAAGGTTCACGGTACAACCAGAAAAATCCCGGAACAGCAGTGGCTCATAGAGCAAAAGCACCTTTTGCCTTATTCAGACACACCTCAAAAGCCTTTCCTGCAGTTGCCCTGCTACAAGGTTCGTAAAGACAATACAATAGCTTACAGGGGTAATTTTTATAGCCTGCCATTGGGTACATACAAAGATCGGGACAGTCAATTATTGCTAGAAGACAAGGGTGACTTGCTCATGCTGTATACTTCGGATAATGAACTGGTAGCATCTCATAAAATACCTGTGGAAAAAGGTTTATTGGTGCGTAATACAGATCATGTTCGGGAGAAGTCCAGAACGCTTCAACAAAAGCATGAATTATTATTACACGCATTGAACAATACGTCCAAAGCTACAGCATACCTGTCTGATTTGGAAAAGGATAAGCCTAGGTATTATCATGACAATATCAGCGTCATGCTAAAAGCAATAGACAAAGCAACTAATGCCACTATAGTCAGGACTTTGGATTTTTGCCATGAAAATAAAGTGTTGAATGGTTACCACTTTGTTGATGTGCTAAAACACTACCAAAAAGAAGAAGAGGACATTTTATCCTGTGAAAAGACCCATATCAGTGAAGGCGTAAAAAGCCAACAAACAGAGTCTTTGACACCATCAGTAAGTAGTATAAACTTTTATGAAGAAATCATTTAAATATGAAGCAAATAGAATTGATAAAACAGTATGCCGATATATTAAGGCTTACCCAAACAAAAAATAATCCGGAGGATATTATCCACAAGGCTCAGATAGAGAAGCTATCCTATACGGATTTTACTCTGGAACTGTTAAAACGCGAAGTACTTCATCGACAAAAAACAGATCTGGAACGAAGAATGAAGTTGGCCAGACTGCCCAAAGATCATCAACTGGAGCACTACGACTTTAATGTTACTAACGGAGTGACTGTGCCTCAATTAAAGCAACTTCGGGAGCTGATCTGGTTGGAACAGAATTACAACCTCATTTTGATGGGATCTTCAGGTACAGGCAAAACATATATTGCAGCAGGTCTTGTTCACGATGCTGTACTGGCAGGATACAAATCCTATTTTATCACAATGGAAGAGTTGATAACAATACTCAAGATGAAGGAAATGACATCATCTGCAATGAATGCTTACAATCGCCTTTTAAAGGCTCATTTAATAGCTATTGACGATATCATGCTCTTTCCTGTAAAGAAGCATGAGGCTGTTGCTTTCTTTAACCTGATCAACCACTTACATGAACAAACATCAGTAATAATAACCACAAACAAATCACCAAAGCAATGGGCTGAAACTTTAGAAGATAAAGTTTTGGCTACAGCTCTACTGGATAGGTTACTATATCGGTGTGAAGTAATCAAATTGGATGGTAAGAGCTACAGGATGGAAAACAGAAAAACAATCTTTTCAGCCAATCACTAACAGCCTGCTTATCCAGAGAGCAAGAGCGAGGGATGCAAGCAGAATGTTAGTGATGTATTTTTTAATCTAATGTGGTGAAGTATAATTGCTAAAATTTGGTGATGTTTTATTTGCTATTTTCAACTTGGTAGCCATCTGTCTGAAGATACCCTTCAAATTCATCAAGAATCTTCCTCGGAGCATCTTTGTTCCGTCCTTTCTTATAGTCAAAAACAACAATGTTTTTCAAAGGTGAATGATAAACCCAATAATACCCTCTATGACTCTTTCCTTTTTTCTGACTATCCAGAACTTTAATAGGGGTTTCATCAGCCTGTAAATAATGATCTTTTTTTATCACATTTACCATTGAATCATATAATGGAGTTAGTAAGTCTCCCAGTTGTTTTACCCATGAATCAATTGTAGATGGAGCTATTGTTATACCTGA
>DKJY01000193.1 GCA_002454955.1 Bacteroidales bacterium UBA6680 | reverse complement strand
TTTAAAATACTTTTATTAATAATTCCAATATTTATCTTCCATCTCTTTTATGAAACTCAGCTTTTTCAACTCATTTCTTAGATTATCATATGATTCATTCATAAACAACCTTAATATATTATTCAGATCATCTTTACTACTGGTATTAGTCTTAAAAAGCTTAACCTTTCTATCTATTTTATTTGAAATTTCCCTATGTATACCCAGCCCAACAATAAACTCATAATAGTTCTCTTTTGGTATAATTGTTATAGACAAGTATAGTGAAGAACTATTATTAAGCACTTCAAAGATTGGATAGTTAGATCCTCCTTTTTCTTTTTGAGAATTAAATTGTTCTGTCCAATTAATATTATTGAAAAAATGTACTATTTCATCCGAAGACCTGCACTCTAAAAATCGAAATCTGTTTACTTCATCAATTTCCGAATGATATCTAGGTAAAAAATTAATATACATATCTCTATTCACCTTCCCTACAAGCGGTTCGTTACCCAAAAAATCATTAAACAAACTTACAGATGTATCTTGATAGAAAGTGCTTTTCAGGTTCAAATCAGAATCCGTAATGTAAAATGCAGGTTCAACATCCTCTCCAAATATTTCTTTCTGTATATAAACACTCTTTTCTCCATATAAATTAATGCTATCACCGTCACTCTTGACAATCCAATCATTTAAAGGCATTTTTAAATTAAAATCTTTGCATAATGCAATAAACACATAGTTTTCATTTAATCTTTGTTTTATGATTGAGTTACTTAATAGATAATGTCTGGATTCAGCACAAGCTAAACTTGTAATCTTATAGAAATAAATAAGACAAGGTTTATCATATTTTTTTGCAAAAAACAATCCATCTTCTAAATCAAAGCACCCATTTAGACCTTCTGGTAAAGTAAAATAATCTTTATACGCTATATTCCACTTATTATCTGCCTTTATAGAAGAGTCTTGAGAATTTAATTTTTGTTCAATATTAGTAGCCCCTATACTTTGTATTAATCCTAAAAACAGAATTACCTTTAGTAGGTAATTTTTATAGTACATTAAAATCAATTTGCTCATCTCTTTTCTTCTTTCTTTTTACTTGTATTGCTCACTGTTTTTGTAGTATTAACCACTCCACTATTTATTATATCAGTCCATTTTTTAGCTGATGCAGTTCTTTTTTTATTAGTCTTTTTAATTCCAGCATTTTCCTTCTTTCTTTTCTTAGCTTGTTTTTTAACTGTAGACTGCTTCGTCTTAGCAGGAAGAGCCTTTGCTTTTATTTTTGGTTTAATTTTGGGTTTTATATTAAATGGCTTTGGGCCACTCTTCCAATTATAATTAGCTAGATTTGTAAACTGATTAAAGAACCTTGTATAAGCTAATTTCCAAAGATTATCCCCTGTAGGATTATTAAAAAATTCCTCTCTTGCTTTATCTTCGTCTGTTAATTGTCTATAATACTCTAAAGCAGTTGTTTCATTATTAGAAACTGCTGCTCCAAATTTTTCGCGCCATACTGTATTGAAAGCTGGAGAATTTATCATGTCATCGCTCGCAAGTTCAATAATACGAATAAAGTCCTCCCTATGTTCTCCATGAACAACAATAATACCATTAAAATCATCTTCCGTTTTTACTATTGTCTCATTCGTTACACAATCTATATAATGAGTAGCTGACATTCCTTCAGAATCGATAAGTAATATAGGGTTGTTATGGACATAGTGATAAGGTGTCCATGAATCAAATTCCTCTAACAATGGATCTTGTGTTGTAAATCTGGCTAGACTAGCATCATACATCCTAGCTCCATAATCCAACCAATCAGTCTCTTCCTGTTTTTCTTTACCATTGTACAAATACTTATTGGTTGATGATCCTGACTGTGCAAATGTTAGACCAAACGGATAGTAGTTACTGGTTTGGGTAATATCATTTGTTTCGTTTACTGTTACACGGGTATTACCCAAATGATCTTTCAGATGAAACTCATAGTTTGAATCTTTTGTGGTTGCATTAATGTTTAACAAACCTTCTGAACAGATCATATAATCCAGTTTATCATCGGTATATACAAAGTTGCCAAGGTAATATTTTGTTTTACCACTTAACTTGTTTGCCAGTTTACGTCCGGTAACATCATAGATATAACCTATCTTATCTGCTCCTTTTGTTATTGAGTATGGCAGATTCAGGTTATTGTACTTTATATCTGATAATCCCTTGTTCGGATCAACAGTCATATTACCATTATCATCATACAGATAATTTCCAGAACCCTGCTTAAAACCTTCGGTTGTACCTGCATCGGTTACGGTATAAAGACGATTACTTAATTCATTATTTATATAAGCATATCTTAATACATCAATTCCCACAGTACTGTTATTTATTATCATTGAGCGGTTTAATGTAGTAATATTCCCGTTAATATCATAACTGTAATTTGTATTATACCCATTATAAACTATACCACCATATTTAGCTTCAGTTAATCTGTTAAGTATATCATAAGTATAAGCATACCTTTCCTGAGTACCATCAACATTTCTCCATATAATACCATTAATATTACCATTATACTGATTCTCTGAGCCAACATTAGCTTTATTATAATAGAGATTCATACTAAACAAATTGTCTCCGTTACTTCCGGTATTCTCTATCTGTTTTAACCAACCACGGATATTATAGTTGTAGTTTGTATTTATCTCGCTACCATTTAGCTCCTTTTTTATCATTTGTCCAAGTTCATCGTACTCAAATGATGCGTATCTGATCTCACTTTTAACTACATCACCTTCCAGCTCCTGATATGTTCTCAGTAATCTGTCGGCATGATCGTACTCATTTCGATGTTTAACAGCAATAGAGTCTTTTCCTTTAAGGTTATGTGTATATATTGTATTCTCTACACGGCCTGTAAAGTTGTAGTTTGTTCCGGTTATCTCGGTAAATGTTTTACCACCCGGAATAACTGTTTTTGATACAGACTGTATATTGCGGTACTTATCATCGTAATAACTTGCTGTATATGACCAGGTATCATTAACTCTGTTCTCTGAAACATCAAGTACTCTTACCTTTGTATATGTTACCTGACCTTTAACCTCTGTATTGTATGTTCCACTGTAACTATCTACCTCTGCATTTGTATTAAATGCAACATCTGTAAATAGAGATGGGTAGTATCTGTCGTATATAGTTTCTGTATATAGAGTTGTATTACTCTGTGGGAAACAGTTGTTTGAGTATACACCATTGGTACACGCCTCAAACATATTACTATTTGCCTCAACTAACTCACGCATCTGTTGTTGGTTAAGGTCTGAATCAGCTGTATATACACCAGTCTGTACAGGGCGGTTAATATGATCGTACTTTGTATATAACCACTTATGGTTTTTGCGCTGCTCACCATCCTGCGTAATAACAAGACGGTCTCGTTTGTCATAAACCATATATACAGGCTCGGCTCCCGGAAGCTGTTTCATTATCATCCGTTTACGTTCATCGTAGTTATAGTAGTAACACAACTCTTTTATTATATCATTGCTAAATGGAATATTATTGATCCAACCGCTGCTAAACATATTCTTTACGGCCTTTGGTGTTATTACAGCTCTTAGCAGTCCAAAATTATCATAAACATAGTATGTCTGAGCATATTCGCTATCGGATAGTTTACTACTCTTTAATACAATCTGCCCTTTAAAATTTTTATATTCTATAGTAACAGATTTATTATTCTCATCGGTTACCTCTGTTACTGTAAGTACATCGGTAGCATAGTAACTATTACACGATATTTCTCCTGTTTGCTGATCAAACTCAAACCTTAGAGCATCCCACATTTTGTTTGTTCTGTACACAGTCTTTACTGTATGATCATTGCTATTACCTGCAACCGGTTGCCAATCTTCTCCCGGAGCTCCCTGTTTGTCAACACGGTTAAGCGGAGTATTATCAAAAATAGTAACAGCGTAAGGTGTTGTTGTTGTCTCCTGTACCTGATCAGACATATAATATGCATTCTGGTTTTCCATTGCTTTTCTGTCAAACATTCCCGGATTAACAGATTTAACATATGGTAGATATTTGTGCGTCTCACGACCAATACTATCGTACTCTGCATGTTGTACAATATCGTTACCCGATGCCGAAGCTTTTACATTTACACTCTGTATTGGTCTTCCCAATCCATCAACGTATGAAACGGCTACTGCAACATCATTAACATTAATATTGTCGGTATCTAATGCTGTAAACGGCTTTTTGGGTACATATGTAACAACATAGTTTTCCTGTTCTGTAAATTCCACAGGTCTGTTATCTGTTAGATAGGTTCCCAGTCCACTAATAACATCCATTGACTCTGTATCCCATTGTGTTGTATTATAGTTTCTGTATCCCGGGTATCCTGTTTTTATGCCACTCTTTCGTCTTAGTACTATATCCTTTGCAAAGTTTTGTCCGGGTGTAGTATGCCCTATACGATCTATCTCGCGACCTTTATAAAGGATACGAACCTGATCGTTACCATTAAATTGCAATGCTCTTACATTTGTAAGCAACGCCCCTTTTACCTCTGTGTTTGCTCTTACATTACGTATCAGTAGAGTTTTATTAATTATCAAGCACCCATCCTTTTCTGGATAAAACGAGTTTTTAAAATTATTACTTCCATTAACATCTGTCTGTATAACAATATCTCTATAACTACAATAACTCTCGTTGCCATTATATATTTCAATACTTTTATTATACCCACTACCTTCCTGATACTCAGATATAATTATTTCCGGATTCCCACTATATGCATGTTCCCCTATATTATAGAAATAATCTATTGGTAGTTTTGTCCATTTTTCGTTTGTAACATGATCATTAAGATCTCTGTTACGTATTAATGTTACATTCTCACCAAATTTCACATTTCCGGCAACACCAATATTATCAATCACAGTGCCATTATGTATAAGCTGTAGCTGATCATTACCGTTAAAATTCATAGACAGTGAAGATGTAACAAGATCTGCATAATCTTTTAACTGTTCTCCTGCATTTGCATTTACAATTACATATGTCTCTCCGGGGTTTATAGTTCCTGATAAAGTTAGCAGTTGCGAAAAGTCACTATTACCATTTATATCCTTGGCTATCTGATACTCTGACAGATCTATAACATCTGTTCCTGAATTATATATCTCAAGGGCTTTATTATAACTGCTTCCTTCAATATATTCTGAGAAATATAACGTGCTCTGTGCAACTCCAGATGCAGAAATTCCTGCCAGAATAAGAAGCATTATTAATCTGTATATATATATATTATTATTCATTCTATTCGCTTTTAAATTACCAGACCTTACCTAATATTATCAGACATAGTCCGGTCAATAATTTATTTTCACTTATAATGTTTAGTAATTAAAGCTTATTGTCTGGCAAATCCGGTGGTCCTTCAACTTCCTGACGTACTTTAACAGTAAACGTTTCTGTTCCTATTGTAACAACAAAGGTTCCTTCTCTGGTATCGTCACCAAAATTAGGTTGACCAGATACCGTTATTACAGCATTACCAGATCCTGAAGATTGTGATACATTAATCCATTGATCGTTCTTTGTTATTGTCCACGCTTTATTAGCATTAATATTCAGGGTCTGTGTTCCTAAATGTTTTTTCAGATACAGATTAGACATACTAACTCCATTCAATACACCTGAAAAGTCATACACTCTTTCTGAAGTTAACTGGATAGTATGTGTACTAAATGTTACATTATCTTTTGATACTCTCACATACATTGGAGCATTATGCGGGCTTACCATTCCTGAATAGTTACCTGTAAATGCAAACCTTCCATTATTATCAGTATAAACTGTCTCAATAATCTCTTCTTGATCATTTATATTAACCCCTGACATAACAGTATATACCTCTACTTTTACATCTGGTATTGCTATATGATTATATCTTACAGTACCTGTTACTGGTGCTATATTATACATACCAATAATAGAGGTATTACCTGTGATATTATTCAGCGTATAGATACCCTGATCTGTCACTATAGTTCCGTTAACCTTTATACCTTGCAGTGTATATGCTCCTTTTGTATACTCAAACTGAACCTGATAATTCTCTCCTCTCTCAATTTTATTGCATAATGGAGCTACATTGTTGTATATATTGTCACCAACACATATATTATATCTCTCTATTCCGTATACCACCTTTATTGTATGATCTGAAGTTACATCAGTAAATGTATAACCAGTCTCTTCTGATATAGGGTTAACATCATCATTATAGTTACCCTTTATAGAGTTACCATCAATAATTATATCTCTTATCTCTCTGTACTGATCTGCTTTAAAATCGTAACGCTTACTCATACCATCAGGTATCTTTACCTGCCACGATGGGTATATTGTTCCATCTCCCTCTGCAACTGATGTTATTGTATTATTACTATTAACAGGATTAACAGGATTAACAGGATAACTACCCTTTCTGTAACTGTATTTATATTGTTTCAGAATTTTGCCATTATTATCAGTAACCTTTAATAACCTACCAAAACCATCGTAGCTGTATTTCATACTCTTTCCTGAAGGGTCAGTTATCTCTGATACACCAACCTTAGGTTTGTATGAGAATAGTGTTATTGTTGCCTTCGGAAGATTACTACGCAGCTGACCTACAAATAATTTAACTGACGGATAGTTATCTTTAATATTATTTTCAATCCACTGCACATCCGTTCCCAGACTCTCAATCTTATTCTCCAACTCCTGAAAGGTTACACCCTCTGCTTTTATTACAGGATACAGATTACCGTATCCCCAGATTATTGATATAACAGAGCTTCTGTTCTTAACCTGTTTTACTCTGCTATTTTCGTTATACAGATACTCCTCCTCTTTTGTATACAGATCTGTATCAATATTATCGGTATTATCTGTATCGCCAAAAACCACACCTCTTGAGAACTGATCTGTAACATTACCATACTCATCGTAATGAACTACACTTGCTCCTGTAAGATTATTATCACTATACGATAGTGATTTCACTGGTAATCTAAGTATGTTATTTGCAATCATATTCTGCGGAATATGGTAATTTTGACTGCCTCCGGTAATCATATCAGGGTATACAGTTTTTGATGTTACCTGCTGATTAAGTTTATCGTTTATTACCGTCTTTGATATTTGATAAGCAGAGTTATTATTATACGTATATGTCTCTCTGTATTTATACTCTTTTTCATTCAAATAATCGGTTACTATACGTTCCACCGGCTTAAAACTACTCTGCCTGAATACATTATAATCGCCATATTTCATATTATCCTCTAATCCAACTTGTGATATTCCTTTATTCAGAACCACTCCCGCTTTAATTCCAAGAACAAGAGATTTTGATGCTAATGTAGCATATGCTACATCTTCTTTTCTTACAAGTTTGTTGTTACTATCATAATATTCTGTTTTATAACACTCTCCTGCTCCCTTTGCCTCAAGAGTTCCAGGATAAAAAGGGAAGTTACGATTTCTTATTCCTGATCCGGCTGTATTATAGTAATACACAACCTTACCGTTTTGTGCACCTTCTGTTATTTTTGTTACTTTGCTATATACAGTTCCTGACCCTGTATTAGTAAAGTTATTTGAGAATGCCTGAGAGTTTATATGCTCATATACGCACATTTTTATCCCCTCTTCACCATTAAGCACTCCTCCAGACAACGTTTTAGTTTCATAGCTCATATCAATACTATATGAACCTCTACCACTACTATACCCTAAATCATTCTGATACAAATACCTATCCCTACTAATCAAACGCTCTCTATCAGGACTATTATAGTTGCTTAACTCCTTTATACGCAGACCTCCAACGTCAAAATCTCTAAAGTAGTTTCCCCAGGCATCCTTATATAGTTTGTCGTCCTTATCCGGGTCATAATATCCAAAAGAAACAGATCCTTCACCTTTCTGATTGCTTCCTGAAGCAGTTACAACCAATGATATATCATATTTACCTGAATCCAGTTTAAGTTTAAAACTTTTTGTTTTACTAACTGATCCATCAGATGTATTAGGATTCTCTGGATGGTTAAGTTCCTCTCCAATCTGTTCCTGAAAGTAATAGTTTCCGTAATGAATCTCACACTCTGTTTGACCATATCGTAAACTATACAGACGCTGATATTTTTCTCCGCGTTTTCTAAACTCAAGAATTGTACTTACACCTAATCCTTTTATTACCCTTAAAGTATAGTATAGGTTACCAACATGATCTGTTTTTATATGTATAGAATCATTTTGATAGGTACAATCTGGTCTGTCAAAATTACACCCTTCATTCTCTCTTACTTTCAAATTCAGACTACTATTTAATGGTAATAAACTCTGGCACTTTGCCCCTAATCCATAAACACTATTAATACTTTTATATTCAGTATTTTGTTCGTATTCTATCTCAGAATAACCTCCTGTAGGATACTTTATACTCTTTAGTGCACCAATCATTGTTGCACCTGTGTTAGACCTTCTGTTTATATCTTTTAATTCTATCAAAGATGTATTTGAAGCTCCGTTATAAAACCCCCACATATCTTGTGCAAAGTAGAACTGCTCTGTTGTAATATCCGGCAGACTAAATCTATAGTAGTCAAATGTGTATTGACGTTCTCTTGTTACATTATCATTTGCAACTTTATATATATTTGTTAATACAAATAGTGCCCCACTACTCTCCAGATTTTCATACTCAAATCTGTATCCATAAACAAAGTCGCCATTACTATACAAATTAACCTCTGTCAATCTACTATTGTCATCACTATAAATAAACTCAACATCGTCTGTATTAGTGCTTATCTTAGTTAATAAAGGTTTATTGTACTCTGTGGTATTTCTATTTCTTTGTTTATCTTCATTGTTTCCTGTAGAACACTCTATTGGAGATCTATCTCTATTTAAAACTGTAAGAGATTCATTATAGCTAATTTTATTAAAAGCATGTGTTTTGTCATATTTAAAACTTACAACATCTCCGGTACTTTTATCTGTTAGTTTTGTAAGGTGCCATGCTGAAGTATATGGCATTTCTGACAGTACGCTGTTTGGATTAGCACTGCCACCGAGTATATTCTGGGTCTCACTTCTGGTAACCTCCATCTTAGAAAAATTATAGATATCACCAATATCGTCAGTAACTGTAAACGCATTATTACTATTGTAATTAAGTATCTCCGGGTTATCAATTCTGTAATTACAATTGTCCACTGTTACTATCTCTCTATAATAATTATATGCAAAACGCGTATTTATTCCGGGACCATTCATAAAGAATACATCCGGTTCACCATCAATATCACCTGTTGATAGTCGATGAAGGAAGTTATTCATATTAACTGTTCCCTCAGGACATTTATTATCAAGCTCACAATAATAGTCTTTAATAAGGTCACTGTTTCTGAAATAACCCATTCTCTGATTCAACTCATCTGCTTTACCTCTTATGTTTCGAGTAATTACTCCTCCTCCTATCAGTGTCCAACCTAATCCTACAGATCCGGATACGGCATCCACTTTCAGACCAGAATAGTTGTACGATAATGATAAAGGTATTTCCTTATCGCCAACCTTTATATTTATTAAAGGCACGGTATTGTTCAGTGTTCCTGAACTCATATTTACCGGAAGATTTCCGAATTTACCAAGGTTAGCGGCATCGGGGTGTACCGGAAAGGTAGCCATTAAATGGTTATACGTTGAAGGGCCAACATCATCACCTGTCTGACTATACAAAATTGCTTGCATACAAAATAACATAGCAAACAGAACAAAAATTAATTTCTTCATAATTAAATTAATGCATATTAGGTTTATAAATAAATGGGGCGCAAATAAAATAATAACAATACTCATCAACAAATGATTTTTTAACAAAAAGTTAAAACTCATCATATCACGTGGCAATATCAACAAGTTATCAACAGGTATTAATACCCAAAAATTACGAAAAAGATATTGTCAATAAATTATCCGTTTACAGCTTTACTGTAATTCACAGATATTAAGTATAGTTAAAACTGGCAAACTACAAATGCTTCACATAAAGTTATCAACATCAGCAACTTTTATATATTTTCTATCACAAAAAGTAATAAAACAGCGTATTGTTATATCAAATCAGGAATGACAACATTAATAATGCAACTATTTATATATTTGCGGTCTAAAAAATTTGTTGTATGATTTCAGTTGACGCACTTACTGTGGAGTTTGGAGGGACAACTCTGTTTAAGGATATATCATTTGTTATTAACGAGAAGGACAGGATTGCCCTTATGGGTAAGAATGGTGCCGGAAAATCTACTCTGCTAAAAATTATTGCAGGGGCACAGAAGGCTACCAAAGGTAAAATATCGGCACCTAAGGGTACAAATATAGCATACCTGCCTCAGCACCTGATGACAGATAATACCAGAACTGTATTTGATGAGGCAGCACAGGCATTTTCTCATATACATGAGATGGAGAGTAAGATTGCAGAACTTAACAAAGAGCTTGAAACCCGTACCGATTACGAATCAGAAGAGTATTTTAAGATTATAGAGGAGGTATCGGCACTTAGCGAGAAGTTCTACTCTATTGAGGATACCAATTTTGATGCTCAGGTAGAGAAGGTGCTTTTTGGACTTGGTTTTGTGAGAGACGATTTTAAACGCTCTACATCTGACTTTAGTGGTGGGTGGCGTATGCGTATTGAGCTTGCCAAGATACTGCTTCAGAACCCTGATCTAATACTGCTTGATGAGCCTACAAACCATATGGATATTGAGTCTATTCAGTGGTTAGAGCAGTTTCTTACTGAGTGCGGTAAGGCTGTTATTGTTATATCGCACGACAGAGCTTTTATTGACAATATTACAACAAGAACCATTGAGGTTACAATGGGCAGAATATACGACTATAAAGCAACATACTCTAACTACCTTGTATTACGTCAGGAGCGCCGTGAGCAACAGCTAAAAGCTTATGAAGAGCAGCAGAAGATGATTGCCGAGACAAAGCAGTTTATTGAGCGTTTTAAAGGTACATACTCAAAAACACTTCAGGTACAGAGTCGTGTTAAGATGCTTGATAAACTTGAGATAATTGAGGTTGATGAGATAGACAGATCAGCTCTTAAACTTAAATTCCCACCATCGCCACGCTCCGGAAGTTATCCGGTAATTACTGATAATATATCTAAAAGCTACGATGATAATCTTGTATTCAGCAATGCTTCGTTAACAATAGAGCGAGGAGAGAAGGTTGCGTTTGTTGGTAGAAACGGCGAAGGAAAATCTACTCTTGTTAAGGCTATAATGAATGAGATAGATTTTGATGGAACGCTTACACTTGGACACAATATTATGACAGGTTACTTTGCACAGAATGCAGCCTCTATGCTTGATGAAGAGCTGACCGTGTTCCAGACTATAGATGATATTGCTGTTGGCGATATACGTACCAAGATAAAGGATATGCTTGGTGCATTTATGTTTGGCGGCGATGATATTACCAAGAAGGTAAAGGTTCTGTCTGGTGGTGAGAGAACTCGTTTGGCAATACTTAAGTTACTGCTTGAGCCTGTTAACATGCTTATTCTTGATGAGCCTACCAACCACCTTGATATGAAGACCAAAGATGTACTTAAGGATGCACTTAAGAACTACGATGGTACTCTTATACTTGTATCGCACGACAGGGATTTCTTAGATGGATTAGTTGAGAAGGTATATGAGTTTGGTAACAAACGTATAAAGGAACATCTATGTGGTATTAATGAGTTTCTTGAACTTAAAAAGATGGATAATCTTAAAGATATAGAGAAGAAAAAATAATATATATCATATAATTACAAAAACAGTCGGCAATAATAGTCGACTGTTTTTGTATACAACAATATGTCTGACAACACCAGATATACCCTCTTTATAAAAAATCAGGCTCCTGATATCAACACTTTTAATACCTTTGTGCATTCTAAAACAGATTGTGATGGCTACGTTTTTATTTGATAAAGTTGTTTTTGGTCCTGTGGTAAGTCGCAGGCTAGGTATCTCGTTAGGTATAAATCTACTGCCAGATGATGCCAAATTGTGCAACTTTGACTGTATATATTGCGAGTGTGGATGGAGTAACGCTCCCGGACAACCTAAAAAGAAGGTTTTTCATACCCGAGAAGAGGTTAGTAGTGCTCTTGAAGCTAAACTTATTGAGATGGGTAGTAACAAGAAGTTACCTGATGTAATAACATTTGCCGGCAACGGAGAACCTACAATGCATCCTCTCTTTAAAGAGATTATTGACGATACACTGGCTTTAAGAGACAAGTATTGCCCTAATGCCAGAATAGCAGTATTAACCAATGCCACAATGCTGCATTCAGAAAAGGTACTTGAAGCCTTATATAAGGTAGATCAGAACATACAGAAACTTGACTCTGTATTTGAAGATACTATTAAGTTTATAGATCAGCCACAGAAACCTGTATCAGTTAATAAGCTTATATCGCAACTAAAAGATTTTAATGGCAAGCTGATTATACAAACCATGTTTATTAAAGGTTCATATAATGGTAAAACAGTTGATAACACTACTGAAAAGGAGATTAGTGCATGGTTAGATGCTGTTAAGGATATTAATCCGCAAGAGGTTATGATATATACCATTGCCAGAGATACTCCGGTAGATACGCTTGAAAAGGTTACTCCAGAGGTACTTGATAGTATTGCAAAGAGAGTAAATAATATGGGTATAAAGACACAGGTATCGTACTAAAAAAGACCTGTAATATGATATTATAAAGAGTCCTAAGATTTATTGATTAGCAGAAACAACAATATAACCGCCTTATGTTATTTAGATATCAACAGAATCGCTGAAGATACTAGTCATAGTTTTAGGGCTCTTTTTACAGACAAGCCTATACAAGTACTAAGAATGGAGTAATAACAAGAATAAAGCCCAAGGCAAAACCTACATAAACCTGTTCAGAACTGTTCCTGTTCAGATATATTCTAACAGATCCTATAACACCAGCAAGAAGTATTGATGCAATCAGAAACAGATTAACATGTGCGTATAATCTGAATATCATAACAAATATTAATCCTATAATACCACCGGCACCCATCATATGTACAGATATCTTCCAGAAGAAAGATATTATCCACGAAAAGAATACAATAAGTGCAGCACCCAACATAAATAATATTACTGTTACAGGAGCTTGCATTCTGTACATATACCAAAGGTTTATAGAGTATAAGATAGCCGCAAAAAACAGAGGAACAACACGTTCGCTGCGTTTACTCACTTCAACAGATGAGATTAACCTCTTAAGTCTGAAAAGAGGCATAAGAAGCACAGGTATAGCTGCTGTTATTATCATTACAATAAGTAACATTACCCTCTTATAATCATATGGAATAAATTGCAGATATGTTCCTGAATTAAAAAGCAGCAACATACCTATTGTTGGCATTAAAAGTGGGTGAAATATAATTGATAGTATCTTTGCTAATAATCTCATTAAAAATGTGGTATTTATATCTCTGGTAATATTATAAGTTCATAAACATCTATATAACAATAAAGTTCTGTTACTTTATCTCCTTTCGCAGACGTGCTACCGGAATATTGAGCTGCTCTCTGTACTTTGCCACGGTGCGTCTTGCTATTCTGTAACCTCTCTCCTTAAGTACTGCTGCAAGCTTATCGTCAGTAAGAGGTTTCTTCTTATCCTCAGCATCTATTGTCTCTTGCAGAATAATCTTAATCTCTCTTGTTGATACCTCCTCGCCACTCTCTGTTGCAAGCCCCTCTGAAAAGAAGTACTTTAACGAGTATATTCCGTGGTATGTCTGAATGTATTTACTGTTTGCTACACGTGATATTGTTGATATATCCAGACCTGTACGTTCTGCAATATCTTTAAGAATCATAGGTTTAAGCAGTGTCTCATCTCCCTCTACAAAGAAATCGTACTGATAACCAATTATAGCATTCATTGTTAACAGAAGAGTGTTTTGTCGCTGCCTTATTGCATCAATAAACCACTTAGCAGAGTCCATTTTCTGCTTTACAAATGTCATTGTATCCTTACCCTTGCCAGACTTATCTTTGTTGTTATAGAACGTATCTAACATCTCTGTATAGGTTCTGCTAACACGCAACTCAGGCACATTCCTGTCATTTAACGATAACTGTAGTTCTCCATCGTTATTCTCAAGAATAAAGTCAGGAATAATTTGTTGTACTCCCTGAACAAACGAGTTGTTAAACGCATTACCAGGTTTAGGATTCAGTCTGGTTATCTCTTTTATAGCACCACTAAGATCTCCCTCCTCAATATTAAGTTTAGATATTATCTTATCGTAGTGTTTCTTTGCAAACTCATCAAAATAGTGGCGAATTATTGTTCGTGCAAGAGCAATATCAGGTACTGACTGATCTTTTCTGTCAATCTGAAGTAACAGACACTCATTCAGATCGCGTGCACCTACACCAGCCGGATCAAGAGTCTGAATTGTACGTAATACCTCAAGCAGCTTTAGCTCATCAACCATAACATTTTGCGAAAAAGCAAGGTCGTCAGCTATTGCATCAAGTCTTCTGCGCACATACCCTTCATCGTCTATGTTTCCAACAAGATAGAGAGCCAGTTTATAGTCATCGTCATCTAATGACAGAAGTCCCAGCTGGCTCTCAATATGTTCTTTAAACGATGACCCACCCGAGAATGGTATCTCGGTGTGTTTATCGTCTTTTGAATAGTTATTAGCTTGTAGTTTATATGAAGGAATATATTCATCATCATCAATATAGTCCTCCAATGTAAACTCGTTTTCGTCGCTATTTACATCTTCGGCAGTAATATTATCCTCCTCACTAATATCCGGATCACTATCCGCGCCCTCTTCTAATACAGGATTCTCTTCAAGTTCCTTCTTTATGCGCTGTTCAAGCTGCATTGTAGGTATCTCAAGCAGTTTAATAACTTGTATCTGCTGCGGAGATAGCTTCTGAAGAAGTTTCTGCTGAAGTCTCTGTTTAAGCATACGATTTTATATTAATTTTCTGCGTTAAAACTCTGCATTCTTTGGTGTACGAGGGAAAGGAATAACGTCTCTGATATTACCCATACCTGTAACAAATAGCATTAATCTCTCAAACCCTAAACCAAATCCTGCATGTTCAACTGTTCCGAATCGTCTTGTATCAAGGTACCATGACATCTCCTCTGCCGGAATATCCATCTCTTCCATACGTTTAGTAAGCATGTCCAGACGCTCCTCACGTTGCGATCCTCCAACAATTTCACCAATACCAGGGAAAAGAATATCCATAGCTCTTACGGTTTTTCCATCGTCGTTCTGACGCATATAGAATGCCTTAATATCTCTTGGGTAGTCAACAAGTATTACAGGTTTCTTATAGTGTTTCTCTACAAGGAAACGCTCATGCTCACTCTGCAAGTCAGCTCCCCAACCATCAATCAAATACTTAAATTTCTTCTTCTGGTTTGGTTTACTGCGCTTAAGCACCTCAATAGCCTCAGTATATGTAAGACGAACAAAATCTTCTGTAAGAACCATGTTCAAACGCTCTATAAGAGTTAACTCTGAACGCTCGTTTTGTGGCTTTGTTTTGTCCTCGTCAATTGCTCGTTTGTTAAGGAATTCAATATCCTCTTTGCAGTTATCAAGAGCATACTTAACAAGGTATTTAAGAAACTCCTCTGCAAGATCCATATTATCATCAAGATCATAGAATGCCATCTCTGGCTCTATCATCCAAAACTCTGCAAGGTGACGAGATGTGTTTGAATTCTCGGCACGGAATGTTGGTCCGAATGTGTAGATATCTGATAATGCAGTTGCAGCAAGTTCACCCTCTAACTGTCCTGATACCGTAAGGTTTGTCTTCTTACCAAAGAAGTCTGCACTATAATCAACAGAACCATCCTCAGCACGTGGTGGCTCATTCATATCAAGTGTTGATACATGAAACATCTCTCCTGCCCCCTCAGCATCGCTACTTGTGATTATTGGCGTATGAATATTTACGAATCCTTTCTCGTTAAAGAAGTTGTGTACAGCAAATATCATAGCATGACGAATTCTTGATACTGCTCCAAACGTATTTGTACGGAAACGTAAATGAGCAATCTCTCTTAAGAACTCTAATGAGTGACGCTTTGGTTGCAACGGATATTTATCCGGATGCGCCTCTCCTAGCACTACTATATCAGTGGCCTCTATCTCAACTCGCTGACCTTTTCCTTGCGACTCGATAAGTTTACCGCAAACAGACAATGAAGCACCGGTTGTAACTTTCTCAAGTTTCTCCTCAGGAATTACATTAATATCAACAACAATCTGGATATTATTTATAGTAGAACCATCATTTAAAGCAATAAAAGCAACATTCTTGCTTACACGCTTAGTTCGAACCCAACCCTTTACCTGAATATCGGAACCTATTTGACCCGACTCCAGAAGCTCTTTAATTCTGATGCGTTTTTCTTTTCTCATCTTGTTATTATATTAAAACATTTAACTCGTGTTCAACATCAATTTATCAGTTATTAATATCGAACGCAATGCACAAAAATAATAACAAATATTGTTTACCCTTAACCAAAGGCACGAAATTTGTATAAAAAGATTGACTAATACCTTAAAACACTCACTGGTCTTATATTATTACTACACAGTTGTATCTATCACATACAATATTTCTGGCCAAAAAGGTATTATAACAATAGTTAACAGAACTATCTTACAAGCAATCATATAGCAATTCTAAACACAATTACATCTCTATAGTTTATTTCTTAACAAAATTCAAAAAATATGATCTTTATCATATTTTAAATTCTGTTTCAACAATATTTTTACGGTATGAATATTAATATTGCTCCATATTCAAATCTATATCATGCATTCGGTAAGGGTCTTTACGAATGTTGGATCAATTAATATACCTGTTAGTTGCTATTCTGATATTTTTTACCAAACTTATACACAGTTTATTACACTGGTTGCAAATAGTATATCAATATCTGAATCAGTAGCTTTTAAAACCAGTAATAACGCTTGTTAACACAAGTGTACTCTATAAATTACGAAATATCATTACATAAAATATACTAACCGTAGCCATATAATTTGGTACTAAACAATATGCTAATCATGAGATATCTGAGCACACTGCTTGTCTGTATGATAATATCTGTAACAAATATCTGTTCGCAGACCACAACAGACAGGTACAAAAAAGCAGAGCAGTTTCTGTCATTTAACCTAAAAAAGAAGCTATACAACCAATACCTTAATGCCCAATGGACAAAGAGTAATAACCTGTGGTTTAAAACAGTAACCCGAAAAGGTACAGAGTATTTTTTTGTAAAATCTAAGACCGGACAAAAAAGCCCGCTGTTTAATCAACAACTACTTGCTAAAAGACTTACAAAGGCTCTTGAGAAGGATGTAGAACCATACACCCTTGGTATAACCAATGTAAAATATACAGAGAAGAGTAGAACACTTACATTCATAAAGGATGGATATAACTGGGCTTTCTCTATAAAGAGAGGAGATCTAACTAAAGAGGACAAAAATAAGCCAAAAAACTCTCTGCAAAGTACATCGCCTAACAAACTATATACTGTTGAGGTCAAAGATCATAATCTAGTATTAACCAACAACAATACAAAAGAGACTCAGAATTTAACAACCGATGGAACCGATACTTACGGATATGGAGAGTCTCTATCATGGTACTTTGTAAAGAACGAGAGTAAGAATACTCCTGACAAATTTGAGATAGAGATATACTGGACAAAAGACTCTAAGAAGATAGTTGTTCCCAGATACAATCGTGAATATGCAAGAAAGTTATATATGTACAGATCGTTACCGGAAGATGGTACCCGTGCAAGTATACTCTCATATGAACGTCCTATTGCCGGCGATTCACTTGCAACAACTGTTGATTATGTAATAATTGATATTACAACAGGCGGCATTACAAACGTTAACTTAAAACCAAATGCTGCATTTCTGGGAACATATATATATACTATAAAAGGCAATAATAATAAAGCATACAGGGTGCAGTTCAACAGAGGATATCAATCAAGATATCTTATTGAGATTGACCTTAACACTGGTAAAACACGCACAATATATACCGAAAAATCAGAAACCTATGTTGATGTTTACAATGAGTATCTATATATATTAAATGATGAGAATGCATTCTTGTGGCAGTCTGAAGAGGATGGATGGAATCATATCTATAAAAGAAGCCTTAAAGATGGCTCACTAATTAAGCAGATTACAAAAGGAGAGTATGTTGTAAGATCAGTTGTTGATGTTAATACTAAAAAGAATCGTATACTTTTTATGGCATCGGGCAAAGAGAAGGGCGATCCTTATTATAAGTATCTGTACAGCACTACTCTTAATGGCGAAATTGCTAAATTACTCACTCCAGAGATAGCTGATCATAGTATAAGTTTATCGCCATCCAAAGAGTTATTTACTGATAATTACTCTCGCATAGATTTACCAAATATTGCTAAATTAAGATCTGTAAAAAAGACCCGATACAATAAGGTATTATTAAAAGAGGATATTGACGATATTAGACAGATGGGATGGAAACCTGCTAAGCCATTTAAACTAAAGGCAAGAGATGGCAAAACAGATATATACGGGGTTATGTTTCTACCAACAGATTTTGATCCTAATAAGGTATATCCGGTTATTGATGGTACCTACAGCGGACCACAAACAATAAGAACTCCTAAAACGTTCCGCAGAGCGGTATTGAACAATGATCTTGCACTGGCTGAGCTTGGATTTATTGTTGTTAATATAGATGGTCTCGGTTCTGCATTCAGATCTAAGAGGTTTCACGATTTCTCATATCGTAATCTGGGTGATATAGGAGCACCAGATCATATAAAAGCCATTAAAGAGTTAGCAGGCAAACATAGCTATATAGATGCCACGAGAGTAGGAATATATGGTCACTCTGCCGGCGGATACGATGCTGTTAGAGCTCTGCTAATGCATCCTGATTTCTATAAGGTTGGTGTTTCATCTGCAGGAAATCACGATCATAGAATTGCTAAAGCATGGTGGCCGGAACTATATATGGGGTATCCTGTCGGGAAACATTACGATGAACAGAGCAATTTTACACATGCAGATAAGCTTAAAGGAAAACTACTACTTATTCATGGTCGGGAAGATCAGAATGTTAACCCGGCAGCATCAATGCGTATGGCAGATGAACTTATTAAGAGTAATAAAGATTTCGATTTGATAATGATTCCGGGACGAGATCACTCTACAGTATATTATGATAAATACCTGATACGTAAACGATGGGACTTCTTTGTAAGATATCTTGCAAATAAAGATATACCACAACAGTATACAATAAAATAACTTCAAACCACTTAATAGGGCCCGGTATAATCTTCAGTAAAGTTGATATTGGCTGAAGATGCCGGGCAACAATTTAAACAATCATTAAAATCAAAATAATATGTTTAGTAAACAGACTTACATTAACAGAAGAGATACTCTAAGAAGAGAGGTAGAATCAGGCATTATTATTTTACTCGGAAACAACGAGAGTTCAATGAATTATGCCGATAACACATATCACTACCGACAAGATTCAACATTTTTATATTATACAGGAATTCAGCACCCGGAGCTGGCATTAATTATTGATTGTAATAGTGATGCCGAAACTCTACTTGGCGATGATTATACAATAGATCATATTGTTTGGATGGGTGCACAACCAACAATAAAAGACAGGGCAGATAAAGTAGGTATAGCCAACACAGAACCATTTAATAAGATAGAGTCTATTATTAAGGATGCTGTATCAAAAGGCAGAAAAGTACACTTTCTTCCTCCATACCGTCCGGATAACAAAATCCTTCTGTTCGATCTGCTTAATATACATCCATCAAAACAATCAGAAGAGGCATCGGTTAAGCTAATTAAAGCAGTTGTTGCACAGCGTAGTATAAAAACCGACGAAGAGATTATTGAGATAGAGAAGGCTGTAAATACTACTGTTGATATGCATCTTGCAGCAATGCGTATTGCCCGCCCGGGAATGCGCGAATCTGAGATTGCCGCTGAGGTTACCAGAATTGCCGAGGCACAAAACGGTCATCTGTCTTTTCCGGTAATTGCAACAATAAACGGACAGACACTGCATAATCATTACCACGGAAACACCCTGAAAGATGGGCGTATGTTCCTTCTTGACTGTGGTGCGGAGACATCAATGGGTTATGCGGGCGATATGTCGAGCACATTTCCTGTTGGAAAGAAGTTTACCACAGAGCAAAGAGAGGTATACAACATAGCCCTTGCAGCACACGAAAAAGCTATAAGCATGTTAAAGCCCGGAACAACAAACAAGGAGTGTCATCTTGCAGCAGCAAAGGTTATTGCTGAAGGAATGAAAGATATGGGCTTTATGAAAGGGAATATAGATGATGCAATTACTGCCGGAGCACACGCTATGTTCTTTCCTTGTGGTTTAGGACATATGATGGGGTTAGATGTTCATGACATGGAGGATCTTGGTGAGGTATATGTAGGCTATAACGGACAACCAAAAAGCACACAGTTTGGTTTAAAGAGCTTAAGACTTGGGCGTGAACTTGAACCTGGGTTTGTTCTTACTATTGAACCTGGCATATATTTTATTCCGGATTTAATTGACAAATGGCACGCAGAAAAGCACTGTGCTGATTATCTGAACTTCGATAAATTAAATGAGTACAGAAACTTTGGCGGATGCAGAAACGAGGAGGATTTTCTTATAACTAAAGAAGGAGCCAGACTTCTTGGCAAACCTCTTCCTAAAACAATTGAGGATGTAGAGAACGAGAGAGAAAAAGCTTTCTAAGATATGTTGATATTCACCAGTTGATGAGGCTATAACAAGTTATTAAAGAAGCCTCATCAACTACTTAATCAACATCGTTAATAAAACAGATAAACAAAACCTTTCACTAATGAGAAGATACATATCAATAATTATAGCAGTAGTAACTTTAAACTGCCAGATAGCAGATGCATGTACTGTAATTGCTATTGGTAAAAAAGCATCAAAAGATGGTTCGGTAATAATATCGCATACCGATGCCGGACCAGATTGCAGAATACATGTAGTACCCGGAAGAACATTTAAAAAGGGAAGTATGGCTAATGTATATTGGGGAATGGTTGATCTTGGAAGATCTGTTGGTGACTATGGCGAGGTTATCGGTCAGATTCCACAGGTAAAGAGAACCTATACATATTTTCAGAGTGCCTATCCACAGATGAATGAGCACCAACTTGCAATTGGTGAGAGTACATTATCGCAAAGAGAGGAGCTTAAAGTTAGCGGAACAGATTGCAAACAGATAATGACTATTGAGCAGGCACAAGCATTTGCTCTGCAACGCTGTACTAGAGCAAAAGATGCTGTAAAGATTATTGCTTCATTAATGGATAAATATGGCTTTCTCCCGTCGTGTATAGGAGAATCAGAATCGTTGGTAATTGGCGATACCGATGAGATATGGGTTTTTGAGGTTTTTAGTGTTGGTAATAACTGGGCTCCGGAGAGTGGTAAACCGGGAGCTATATGGGCAGCACAACGTGTTGCCGACGATCAGGTGTTAATTATACCAAACCACAGTATTATAAAGCAGATAAACATAAACGACAAGGATAACTTTATGGCCTCATCAAACTATATGCAGGAGGCTATAGACAGAGGATGGTACAATCCGGATTCAGGCAAACCATTTATATGGCAAGAGGTATACTCACCAATACCACATGAGTGGTCTACAAGCAGATTTTGGTTATTCTATAGTCAGGTATCTTCTGAACTAAAAGATATTCCAAACAGAGAAACCACAAATCCGTTTGCTGGTGACGACCAATATACACAAGCTATTGAACCACTATCTGTATATCCGTTCTCTGTAAAACCCAAACAAAAAATGGGTGTGAAGGACGTAATGGCATTTCAACGATCAACATTCACTGGTACAATATACGACAAGGAGAATGCACCTGCATGGTATTATCCAGATAACAAAGGTAAATTGGTTAAGAGTGCTATTGCAACACCATTTCCTACAAAAGAGATGAGGCAGGTAATGAAGATAAACTCAAGAAGAAATGTTGCCCGTGCCCGTGGGGAATATGGAATGATTGCACAGTTAAGGGGCTGGTTACCTGATGAGGTTGGCGGAATATATTGGTACTATACAGATAATGCCTATACATCGGCATATACCCCAATATATGCCGGAGTTACTGAGATAGAGAATAGCTTTAAGACCTACAATAAAGAGGTTTTTGATAATAACTCATACAGGTGGTGTGTAGATTTTGTAGATAATTTGTTGTATTTAAGATGGCAGGATGCTGTTAAAGATCTACACGAAGTTAGAGATCCTCTTGAGAATAGTTTCTTTACTGAACAATCTGAGATTGATAAGAGGGCTACAGAACTACTAAGAAGAGACAAAAAGAGAGGCAAGCAGTATCTTACAAAGATTACAACTGACCGAATGAAAAGAACACGGGATATGTTTGAACAGCTCAGATATACATTAATTGGTAAATACACCAACAATAAACAAGGTATCTGATTTTATTATGATTTGAATTATATATGGTAGAAAACGGGGTACAACTTATTATTAGTTATACCCCGTTATTTTTTGTATATCTTACTATCAAATGTATCAGGGCTTTATAATAATCTTACCACAATATAGCAGATCAAAATCTTCATTAATCAGTTTCCAATAGTACAATCCATTTTCTAAATTATCAATAACTATATTGTTATATACTGTACTATAATTGTTTATCAGTTTACCCTTGTTATTAAATAGTTCAACCTGTAACTCCACCTGATCATTATTCTTCCAAGTTAATTTAACTGGTTTACCCAGCTCTATATTTATAACTTGCTCTGATAAAACCGTTATATCACCGCCTCTGTTTGCACTATTAAACCTTTCAACCAACTTCTCTAATTCAGCAGCCTCTGCATATAGAATATCATCGTTAGATTTATCTATTATCACCGGTTCTTTCTCTACCAAAACATATGTAGCATTATCTATAGTATCGGTACCCTGATTAGTAAAAAATTGAGCAGAATCCACAACTGTACTCTCCTCTGTTTTAGCAATCATATTCTGTTGTTGAGAGTCGTCCGGTGTGCTGTTTGGACTGAATATAACAAACAGCGCAACTACTACAGATGCAGCTACAACATAACTCAATATTTTAATTACCGGCAGTGGTTTGCCCACTCTCTTTTCCCCGTTTATCATAGCAAACATAAACTCTACTTCTGAAGCACAATCGTTACACTCTTTAAGGTGTTTCCTTATATCCTCGTCAAGTTTAGAGTATCTGTTATCAAGCAAAAACTCTGCTGCCTGAGCTATCTCATTCTCTGATAAATGTTGATCCTTCATAATAACAACTTAGTGATGTAACATTAAATTAATTGTTGGCGTAATCAAATAGTATCGACAATGAGTCTTTATCGTACTTTGATTCCCTGTTCTTATTTAGCCTGACTATAATAATGTCCATCTGTTTATTTAACCAGATTCTTACAGCATCTCCTTTTATTCCTTTATTCTCTATACTCTTAACTGCTAATGCCAAATCATTAAAAATGTCTGCCTTTTTCATCTCCTTATTTGAGTCTCTCAAAAAGAGTATATCCTTATATTTTGACAATGCATAACTTTTAAGATCAAATATTTTGATTAGCAATCTGTAGTAATATTTAAGAAACAGATTTGTTTTAGCCATCTCATCATCAAACATTACCATAATAGTTTTTAACCTGCTAACCTCTTCCTCAATAAATATCTTTGCCTCAAAAGATATCTCTTTCTCAGATATTACATCAAGCACCTCATTCTCAACAATAATATTCTGCTTACCCATCTCACTGCGCAATACCTCTAAACACATTCTGTTTAGTACTGCATAATAATAGGTTTTTAACGATGCTGTCGCTTTAAATGAATCAAGAATATGTTTCTCTTTAATCAGAAACTTCTCAACAACCGACATTATAACATCTTCCTGATTATTTTTACAATAGGTGTTATATTTTGCATGTCTGCTCACAACCTTACAAGAAAGTTCAAGCAAAGTATCATAATCTAATTTCTTCATCTAAAATATTCATGGTAATTACCCCAAAAATAATCTAAATGAATGCATTTTCATTATTATACCAGTTATTTTTTACCATATATTATTAATAGTTATCTCATAGCATAGAGAACAGATAAGATTTACAAAACCTTCTCTACATTATTTGTTGCATAAACTCTCTATTTCTGAAAATAGCAGTATAATTAATTAAGATTAGAAGTGATGTATATACAGTATTGCTATATTTGTCAAGTACAGTAGATTAAATTTTATTTGTAATGAAGTGGTACGTTACTGCATGTCCGAGAAACTGTTATAGTAGTTGTGGGTTCAGAGTAAAGAGCGATAATGGGAGAATTATCGGCATAGATAAATTAAGCAGTAACATTGCAACCCAGAATGGACCTTGTGTAAAAGGTCAATCATATATAAACCGCGTATATAATCCAGAAAGAGTTACAGAGCCTCTTTTAAAAGATAAAGATGGTCTGTTCAAAGAGATATCATGGGAGAAAGCTATTGATATTATTACAGACAAGATTAACGATACCATAAATAAATACGGATCAAAAAGCATATTCTATCTTGCCGGGAGTGGTATGAGCGGCATTCTAAATGGATTTGCTTACGACTTCTGGAAACAATTAGGTGGTGTTACACTATCATACGGTAATCTATGCTGGCCTGCCGGATTAGAGGCTACAAGGCTTACATTGGGCGATAATAAACATAACCACCCTTGGGATATTGAGAATGCTGACCTGATAATATTATGGGGTAAGAATCCTGCTGAAACAAACATACATCAGATGGATTTTATCTATAATGCTATTGACAAAGGTGCCAAATTAATATCTATTGATCCAAGACGTACTAAGAGTTCACATAGATCCAGTCTTAAATTATCACCTAAACAGGGTACTGATGCAGCTCTGGCTCTTGCAATCTCCGCAGAGTTGATAAAAACAGGCGATATAGACAACAATTTTATTGATGCTCATGTAAAGGGGTTTGACAGTTTTGCAGATAGCATAAAACACTGCTCTATAGAGTGGGCCTCTGAGATATGTGATATACCTGTAGGCGATATTAACAGCATGATAGATATTATTGTCAACAGCAACAAAATATCTGTCGTTCCAGGATATGGAATGCAACGATATTCAAATGGAGGTCAAACAATAAGATCTATTCTAACTATACCAATAATTACAGGAAATATAGGAAAAAGCGGTACAGGTTGGTATTATGCAAATCTGCAATCATATATATTTGACGATATAAAAGAACCAATCTCGTACCGTCCGGATATATGCGATCCTGATTTCAGACGAACCATATCTACACCTAATATTGCTGTGGATATGATTAATCAGAACAGTCCTGAGCTAAAGATTGCATGGATTGAAAGAGCGAACCCACTTACTCAGTATCCAGATACAAATATGTTACTTGATGCCTTTCAGAAACTGGATTTTATTATTGTATCAGAACAGTTTATGACAGACACAGCAATGTCTGCTGATATTGTACTACCAGCAAAAACAATGTTTGAGCAGAGCGATATTGTATCATCGTACTGGAATCCATATATACAGATAAGACAAAAAATTATTGACCCTCCGGGTAATGTAAAAACAGAAACCGAGGTATATTCTCTATTAGCTAAAAATATTGGTTTACATAACGGTAACGAATTCTTATACCCTGTAACAGACATTCAGGTTGATAATTATCTTTCATCTGTTTTATCAGAAAAAGGGATAGATTACAATGAACTAAAAAAAGCTCCTGTTATTCATAGTTCAGTAGAGGAGATTGCATTCAGTGATTATATTTTTAATACCAAATCGGGTAAGATAGAGTTATGGTCAGATGAGGCTAAAGCATTATGGGATGTTTCAGAGCTTCCTAAATATGTACCAATAGATGATGATCTTGACTATAATTTTGCTATCATATCACCTAATAGTCACGATAAAATTCACTCCCAATTCGGAAACCTTGATATTATTTCTGATCACAATCCGGTACCAATTGTATATGGTCATCCTGATGATCTTATACCACTAAATATAAAAGATGGTTCTTTGGTAAGAGTGTACAATAGCAGAGGAGAGATATATCTGAAATGCAGATACGATTATTCAATAAAAAAAGGTTGTTTATCACTTGATAACGGATGGTGGATGAGTCAGGGTGCCTCAATAAATATGTTATCTAAATCGGGATTTACCGATATGGGATATGGAGCAGCTCTTCATAATAATAGAGTATCAATAGAGAAATTATAACCTATGGACAGACAATTTATATTTGATACAAACAGGTGTGCAGGGTGCAGAGCATGTGTTGTAGCTTGCGCTAACAAAAACAACAATGCTAATAATAATTACTGGAGAAAGGTTAGTGAATACAATAGTAATAATCATCCTCTTTTTCCTGTATTCTATATCTCTATGGCATGTAATCATTGCGATACACACCCATGTTTAACAAACTGTCCTGCAAAAGCATACTCAATTGACAGTAATGGTGCAGTAATACACGATAGTGAAAAATGTATAGGCTGCAGATACTGTACATGGATATGTCCGTACAATGCTCCAGTATTTAATGGTAAAACAGCAGTAGTTAGCAAGTGTACATCGTGTACTGACAACCTGTTTGAATCAGGTAATCCAGCATGTACAGAGGCTTGTCCGTTATCGGCATTAACATATAGTACCTGCAACAGTAAAAAGGATACTATGTCAGGAGTTACAGGAAACAAGGCTAAACCAAACATTAAATTCAGTGAATTTAAAACCAGGCACACTATTGGCAACGATGTATCAAAAAGAGCCAACAGAGCATTTATAGATTCAATTCTTAAAAGAGGAAACAAGCTAAAAGAAGAGATTCCATTATTGGTATTTACTGTATTATTCATAGTCATTGTTGCTGCAACAATATTCAATACACTTGCCAATAACAATATCACGAAAAGTTATAATAACATGCATCTGTTTGGTGCAGGAATTATTACTATGCTAATCAGCTTCCTGCATCTTGGTAAAAAACAACGATCGTTCAGAGCAATACTAAATCTAAAACAGTCATGGTTAAGCAGAGAGATATTGTTATCAGGACTATTCACAGGACTATTATTCATCACATATTTTATCACTAATATTATAGCAGATATTATAACCGTTTCAGTGGGCATTACACTTATTATAAGTATTGATATGGTATATCTACGCATAAATAATAAAATAAACATGCTTATTAAAGCAGGTTCAGCCAGCTTTATTACAATAATAATAACTGCTATAATTATCAGTAACACAATCAGTACTGCAATTATTAGTTCTTTAGCATCAGTAATTATAACTATAGATATAATACGTAACTACAAAATAAATTCAAAGGCACTATTCAGAACAATATCTATACTGAGTATTTTAGCATGTAATATTATAGAAAACAACTATACTATAATATTACTCATAACCTTCACTATTATTGAAAGAGCATGGTTCTATTATACTCTTCCAGTTCTGTCAACACAGGAGTTGTTGAATAAAAATTTACTGAAAGAATCAAACAAAATGTTCGTTTATTAGTTATGTTTATGTAAATTGATATCAAAAGCCTATAAATGACATACCATATTAAAAGAGTTTTATACAGGTTACCTGTATTATTTATTATATTATTGTGTATACAGTATTCTACAGCACAAGAATCTGATACTATTCAAAAAACTGCACTTAAGGACACTAATATTATTGTAAGAAGGTTAGGTTTTATTAACATAACACGTAATCCTTATCAGGATTCGATTAAAAATCACCGTAAACTAAGAGCCATACCGGTTGTGGTTGCTGGTTATACACCAGAACTTGGTGCTCTATTTGGTGCTGGAGGTCTCTTTACTTACAGAAGTGACCCATACAATAATTCTCTTAAACCAAATATCATTCCGTTTAATATACTGTATACTACAGAGGGAGCATTTGTTTTTAGAACAATGTACTCGTTATATTTTCTTAAAGATAGATTGAGAGTTAGAGGAGAGCTATCTATTAAGAATATGGATGACAACTATTGGGGTGTTGGTTATAAAAGAGGAAGAGCTATTAGCAAACCAGATACATCAACAAGTTATCATAAAGAATATTGGAATTTTAACCCAAGAATTACATATCAACTATTTCATCATCTGCATGCTGGCATAAAGCTTAATTACTCAAGAACAAATATATTTGACGCCAGTAATATGATAAAGAATGATTATCATTTTATTAAACAAGGACGTTTTATAACAAACACTGGTATTGGGATAGTTGCAGAATATGATACACGTGATTTTCCGGAGAGTGCAACTAAAGGTATGTATGTTGGGTTAAGTACTGATTTTTTCTTTAGCGGAGCTCTGGGCGATTTCAACTACAGATCGTTTGAGATTGATATCAGAAAATATATTCAGTTAATATTCTGTAATGATGTGCTTGCTATTCAGTTTAAGAGTATTTTTACCGATGGAGATGTTCCGTGGACAGATATGCCAAAGCTTGGTTCTGTATTTGGATTAAGAGGTTATCATATGGAAAGATACAGAGATAAAATGGCATCGTATATACAAACAGAATACAGATATATGTTCAGAAGACAAAACTCTGTTAAACGCGATCTGTTTATAAGGCACGGATTTGCTATCTGGGGTGGTGTTGGTACAATTGCCAACTCATTCTCTGATATAAATCATATACTTCCGAACTATGGTTTTGGTTACCGTGTTGAGCTAATGAGAAATGTTATTGGACGTGCTGATTTTGGTATAGGAAATGACACTAATGCATTCTATTTCACGATTAATCAAGCTTTTTAACTCTATTTAACACATAGTTATACTAACATTATACAAGATGTCTTTGTTATTAATTATAACAAACCAGCATACCGGTACCTGATTCTTAAAATGCAGATAAATATACCTGTATGCAAAAACTAAAGGATATGAGATTTGTTATAACTATATTATTAATTCTAGCTTTTAACATAGCTAACTCACAAGAGAAGATGAAAGAGTACAGAAAATTAACCAAAGAGGAACGAACAGTTATAATAGATAAAGGAACAGAACGTCCGTTTACCGGTAAATATTACAACCATAAAGACAAGGGTGTTTATAAATGTAAGCAATGTGATGCTCCGTTATACAGATCAAATGATAAATTTGATTCGCATTGCGGATGGCCAAGTTTTGATCAGGAGATTAAAGGTGCTGTAAAGCGTATTCCTGACAGAGACGGAAAAAGAACAGAGATAGTGTGTAACAATTGTGGTGGGCATCTTGGACATGTATTTATTGGCGAAGGGTTCACTCCTAAAAATACCAGACATTGTGTAAATTCTATAAGCCTGGTGTTTGAAGAGGCTAAAGAGCATAAGTTTCAGAAAGCGGTATTTGCATCAGGATGTTTTTGGGGAACACAATACTGGTTCGACAAACAAGACGGGGTGATATCTACCAAGGTAGGTTATACAGGCGGTCATATTAAAAATCCTAGTTACAGAATGGTATGTACCGGACGTACTGGTCATGCTGAGGCTATTGAGGTAATATATGATCCGGAAAAGATATCATACGATGATCTTGTTAAGATATTCTTTGAAACACATGACCAGTCACAAGTAAATGGTCAGGGACCAGATATTGGGCACCAATACAGATCGGCTATCTTTTATATGAATAGTGATCAGAAAAAGATTGCAGAAAGGAATATCAGAATATTAAAATCTAAAGGATATGGTGTAGCTACCGAACTGAATAAATTTGATATATTTTATAATGCTGAAGAGATTCACCAATCGTATTATGAGAAAAAGGGAGGAACTCCATACTGTCATATATATACCAAGAAATTTTAAGAAAAGGAACCGGGTTGTTGAATAACTATGAAGAAACAACAATTTGATATGCGATTTAGAATGGATTGGAAAAGCGAGGAGAAATCAACATATCAGCAAATTAACAGTGCCCGGCTCCAACTCCGATAATTAAAGTTAAGCTAATTATATTAATTTATCAATATGCAAAAGGGCGATCCTCAATTGCCGAATTTTGAGAATCGCCCTTTTACAATGTCTTACGGAAGATAAAAATGAGGTAAAAATAAGAGTTTAACAAGTTGGCTTCTTCCGCAACACCGCACTATTACTGAACTTTCACTATCTTAATATTTTATTTACATTACAAAGATATCTTAACAGAGCAAATCTAACAATCCCTTATTTAGGTGATATTTATCACCATAAAAGGATATAAGTATCACCTAAATTAATTTCACTCATTACTATATGGGATAAAAAAAGCCGCAACTAAAAATTGCGGCTTAAACTGTATATAGATTATACTATTAAATAAACTTCTCTAATGCATCAAATAACATTTCTGGTAATATAGGTTTAGACAGATGCATTGTACATCCAGAAGATATCGCCTGTTGCTTATCCTCCTCTAATGCATAAGCTGTTAAAGCAATAATAGGTACATCTTTATTAGATTGTCTGATATGTTTTGTTGCCTCATATCCATCAAGTACAGGCATCTTAACATCCATAAGAATTAACTTAACATCAGGATTTTCATTAAACAGATCAATAGCTTCTTCCCCGTTCTCTGCTCTTATAATCTCTATTCCTGTTGGCCTTAATAACTCATACAGATATAAGAAATTAATTTCCTCATCTTCAGCAACCAATATCTTCTTATTCTCCCACTGTTTATTTTCTGAGTTTGATTCAGACTCCTCCTTATTATCATTTGCAGGCCCTGAAGGTGTGTATGGTATAGTAAAATAAAATGTTGATCCCTCTCCCTGAGTTGAGTTAACATTAATCTCCCCTCCCATCATATTAACATATGCTTTAGATATTGACAATCCCAATCCTGTACCACCAAAGCGTCTGCTTGTAGTTAGTTCTGCTTGTCTGAATCGTTCAAAAATAACAGATTGAGCCTCTTTTCCTATTCCTATTCCAGTATCCTTTACGTAAAAGTTAATTTGATTATTTATAAGATTGTATCCCATCTCTATATGACCTTTCAATGTAAATTTGATTGCGTTTGATAATAAGTTTGACAATATCTGTCTTAGTTTAGTTCCATCTCCAAAAATCATTAATTGTTTCTGGCTATTATTCAATTTTAAATATAATCCTTTTTCTTCAACTTCGTTAACATGCAACCGATAAGTTTCATTCATTATTGAATTTATATCAATTTTACTCAAATTTATATTCAATTGCCCTGCCTCTATCTTTGATATACTAATAATATCATTAATTATATTCAGAAGCTGATGTGTTGTTTTTTGAACTATACCAATATAACTCTTTCTTTTATTATTATCAATATTCTCGTTACCCAGAAGTTGTGTAAAACCAATTATACCATTCATTGGCGTACGTATCTCATGCGACATATTTGCCAAGAAAGCCGATTTTAATCTATCACTCTCCTCTGCTTTATCCTTTGCCTTTATTATCTCCTCTTTAGCACTAATTTGATCTGTAATGTCACGTACAATAAGCATATAATTTACTTCTCCATCAAGATATATTGGATTTCCATATATCTCACCATGGAATCTGCCACATGATTTATTTACACAAATAATTTCCGATTTATATTTTTTGTTCTCTGCAACTGTTTTATACAAATCTGATAACTTATATGTTTCGTTATTAAAGAACAATAGATCAGGATTCTTACTTGATAACTCACGTATAGAATATCCAAACATCTTTTTACCAGCAGAGTTAATATAACTAATTGTTTTATTTGGCGATACTATTAGTATAGCATCGTTTGAATTATTAATTATAACCCTATACTGATTCTTACTCTCTTTTAAAGCCTCTAAAATACGTTTACGTATTGATATTGTATGCGATGTAAATATAAGTCTCTCAACTCTGTTTGATTTGTCACGATGTATTGATGTTCTAACCTGAATCCACTGTACCTTTTTCTTTCGGTCAATTATCCTGAACTCTATCTTAGGTGACTTATTATAGTATATTACCTCTTTCATCTTCTTAATAACCACCTGCATATCGTCAGGATGGACAATACGTAAAAAATCTTTTGGCCTTAGCTGCTCTGTTCTCTCATGTGTATTATTGCGTTTGGATCTTGATATTCTAAGCAATGTATTATCTTTTACCTTCCAATCCCATACTGTTAATTCTGCTGTACTAAGAGCAAGTCTGAACCTCTCTTTATGTTCTACCAACTGATTCTCGGCTATCTTCCTATCATTAATATCCTTAATAATTATTGCTAATCGCCCTTTAACAGGTGTATAAATATATGTACTAACATACTTATTAAATAGTGTTGAGAATTCTTCATATTTCAGTGTTGTTCCTGACGATGCACAATACGCATACTTCTTTATTGTTCTGCTATCTACCCTTGAGAATGATGATAGTTTCTTTCCTATTATCTGCTCTGCTTTAAGTCCTATAAGAACCTCATAAGCAGGATTGGCATCTGTAATTATAAAATCTACAATATCGCTATTGGAGTTATGAATAGGCATAAGAATTATAAGAGCGCTATCCATCTTCTCAAACAACTGCTGATAGTTTCTCTGACTTATTTCAAGTGTATTAATAACATTTTCTATTCTCAAGTTCTTAATCTGAAGCTCGGTATTCAACTTCAGATATTCACGGTTCTTTTTTTTAAGTAGCTCCTGATTCTCTTGTAACCTGTTACTATAATCCTGTATCTTGGTTACATCTCTAAATAATTCTACATTTTTAGTCTCACCTGTTTCAATATCATTTATTACAGATGATTTAACAGAGTAATGATTACCTTTAATTGTATAATACCCTTCACTTGTTTGTGTTTTACCTGTATCCTTTACTTTTCTCTTACCTTTATCGCATATATAACCTGGTAATACATCATCGCACGATTGCCCCAGCAGATCATCAATATTATCTCCTAATATATCTGCTCCTTTTTTATTAACAAACTCTATCTTGTGGAACTTATCAAATACAATAACCATATCGTCAATAGTATTTAATATACTACTCCACTGTTTTAGATTCTTTAATAACCTGCGCTGATGCAAAGTATCTGTTGCAACCTCTGAAACAACAGACATAATAGCAACAACCTTTTCTCTTTTATTAAAAACAGGGTAATACTTTATATCTACAGATCCGACCAGTGACACAGGAAAAGGAGCATTATCGTATCTCTTTACAATTATCTCTCCCTGAGATACTCTTTTAAGAATAGGTTTTATATTATTTGTAAAATATGAGTTCCCTACTATCTCTGAAACCTTCTTACCCAATAACTGTATCTCCTGACTAAATAGCTTACTATGATAGGCTGAATTAATGTATTCATATACATAATCGGTATTTATAATTGCCAAAGGAGAATCAATTCGACTAAGAATATTGCTTGTAATAGATATATTTTCTCCATTACTCAGCCGTACAGAGTTGCTTTGCAGTAACGATTTCAACACGGATGGCTTGGTCTTTGTCATCTCATTCATAGGTTTTTGCTTAAGGAACAAAAACTAAATTTAACTTTTTTTTCAGTATGATAAAATAGTTTTACATAATAATTTATGCGCAAAAAGAAACGGCTGCCTATAAAATAAGCAGCCGTTTATACATGTATAATGTTATGTATTATAAACTTTTCAACAGTTCTTCAACAGCGCGTTTAATTTGCTGATCTTCACCTCTCTCAAGTACATTTACATCATTCTCAACTTTATAATCAGGTTCTAATTGCTGATTCTCAAGATAGTTTCCGTTCTTATCAATATAACCAATCTGTGGAATACCAAAGTACAGGC
This sequence comes from Bacteroidales bacterium UBA6680, assembly GCA_002454955.1. GTDB lineage: Bacteria > Bacteroidota > Bacteroidia > Bacteroidales > UBA6680 > UBA6680. The sequence continues at coordinate 15,736 of DKJY01000193.1, read as the reverse complement.
TTCTGTCCATTAATGTTTCCCACCATACAGATGTCATTGTTCCCGGAACAGGCATTCCTACAAGCTTTCCAATATTCATTGTTTTATATACCCATGGAGTTCCGTGTGCATTAGAGTAGTTTGCCTCACCAATAATCATAATCGAAGATTTTTTCCAACGTTTGCGCGGATGTTCACTTATCTCCTGACCTCTTGGTACTAATGTAAGATATTTTTTACCTGAAAACAGAACTTCAACATCCTCATGCAGGTGTCCACCTCCATTATAACGGGTATCAATAACAATTGCCTCTTTATTGTTATAACGTCCAAATAGATCTGAATATACATTCCTGAACGATGCATCATTCATTCCTCTAATATGAACATATCCTAATCTTCCTCCTGACACTTTTTCTACCTCGATTCTTCTGTTCTCAATCCATCTGTCATACAATTTACCTGATATTGCCCAGTTGCTTACTGGCTTAACAACTATTGTACGATCTTTCTTAAGTTCTGAATCATATATTTTAAGTAGTGTTCTCTTTCCTGATTTTCTGTTAAGAAGCGGGAAATAATCCTCACCTGCTTTAATCTTAACTCCATCAATCTCTTTTATAATTGATTCTGCTTTAACACCTGCTTTGTAAAGTGGTCCTAACTTAACAACTTCGTCAATAAAAAGTCCGTCACCTTTGTGGCTATTACTATAAAAAGCTCCAAGTACAGCTGTTCTGTCACCTTTATTATCGTAGTGACGGTATCCTGAACCAGTATGTGATGCATTAAGTTCTCCTAGTAGTTCGCTTAAAAGATCAGCATAGTCGTAGTTATTATTTATATGCGGTAAGAACTTCTTATAAACACCTTTATAGTAGTTCCAATCAACACCATGCATATCCTTTTTGTAGAATTTCTCACGCGCCTGACGCCAAACATGCTCATACAAATAGGCCTTCTCTTCTGGGTAATTAAGGTTAAATGGGGCACTATATGTTACAGGTTTTCTCTTTTTAGACATAATAGAGTATTTATATCCCATTCCTCCAGAGTAGAAGAAAAGATCTTTTCCTTTGTTTATGAATTTAAGTCCTCCGCCGTAGCCATTAAGCTTTGTAAGTAGTCTGGTTGAGTTCTTTCTAAGATCTTTAACCCAAAGGTCATATCCCTTCTCAAAACGACTCATATAATATAACTTCTCGCCTTTATTGTCAACAACTGCATCAGAAAGATTTGATGAATTACCTGTAAGACGAACTATTCTTTCATCAAGATCATTAAGGTCTATCTTAATATCTTTTGACTTCTTTTTAGCCTCATCTTTTTTCTTCTTCTTATCTTTCTTACTATCATTTTTACCTTTCTTATTCAGTTTTTGTAGCTCTTTATACTCCTCAAACTCCTCTTTTGTCATTCTGAACTTATTGTAAGCCTCTTTTGTAAGAAACAGAGCATAAACATCGTTCTGAGAGCCCCAACTACCGTGACTACGCATACCATTTCTGTCTGTACCCCAAATAATCATTTCTCCATTCATCATCCATCTTGGAGAACCATCAATATAACCACTCTTTGTAAGATTAGTAATATTCTGATTACCCTTAGCATCAACAAGTGCAATATCACTATTTGGCCATCTGTTTTTAGCTATATACGATACTAGGAACCATTTACTATCTGGTGACCATGAATATGATTGATCACCATCAGTATAAGAGTAGTTCCATTTTGCAGGTAATATAACGCGTTCTTCTTTACTCTTAATGTTTATTACCTTAAGTGTTGTTCTGTTTTCAAGGAAAGCTACCTCTTTTCCATTTGGCGAAAATGTAGGTTGAAACGTTTCACTTCCATTATCAACCAATACCTCTTCTTTAATTAATGTTGAATTTGCAAATCCTTTTTCCTCTTTTCTTACAACCTTAGCAGTATATATGTTCCAGCTTCCGTTACGTTCTCCCGCATAAATAAGGGTTTTACTATCAGGACTCCACTGCACACTGCGCTCCTGTGTAGGTGTATCTGTAATTTGCTTTGTTGTAGAGTAATCCATTGATGTAACATAAACCTCTCCTCTGATAATTAAGGCTACCTCTTTTCCATTTGGTGATGGTATCATTTCAGATGCAGAACTACGATACGTATTAAATTTAACTGTATTTCTGTTATTATCTATTGTAATATCTATATCAAGTTTAACAGGTGTAGCACCCTCTTTCATTGTATATATCTCACCATCGTATGTAAAACACGCAGTATTGTTATCTGAAATAGAAAGGAATCTTACAGGATTCTTCTCAAACGAGGTTAATTTTGTTCCTTTTCCGTTAGCATTAATAGTTGTTTTATACAGGTTAAAGTTACCATCTTGCTCACTTAGATAATAGATATCATTCTGATTTGAAGACAACACAGGATTTCTATCCTCGCCCTTAAAAGTAGTTATCTTTTTGTGAGTATTAGTTTTTACATCCCAAACTCTTATATCTCTTGTAATAGATGATGTATGGTGTTTTCTCCACATATTCTCACCACCTTTTTTATCCTGATATACAACAGATTTCATATTCTTTGTAAACTGTGCATACTCAGCAGGTGATGAAAGTAACTGCTCTGGACGTCCTCCGTGAACAGGAATCTTATATAGCTCTGTATAACGAGGGAATCCAGCATACTTTGCATCTTTCATTATTGATGCACCATATATTATATACCTACTATCTGGTGTAAAGCTATATACTGTCTCTCTGGTTGAGTTTGTTGTAATGCGTTTTGGATTTCCTCCTTGAACAGGCATAATAAATATGTCCATATTACCATGTCTGTCTGAATTAAATGCTATATACTTACCATCTGGTGACCATACTGGGTTATAGTTATAGTATTCATTTATTGTAAGAGGTTTTGCCGTACCTCCTTTTGCATCTACCTTAAACAGGTTGCCTTTATATGAAAATACAACAGTATTTCCGTCTGGTGATATTGCAGGATACCTCAACCACAATGGTTTGTTAGCTATTGTAAAGCCAAAAGTAACAGCTAAAACAGCCAGTACTAAAAATGTCTTTTTTATCATGATTATATTATGTTGGTTAACAAAAGAAGAAGCCTCGCCATACAGGCAAGGCTTCATATAATTGATAATAATTATTTCTTATCAAGTTCAGAAAGAAGATGCTCAACAGCTTTTTCTATCTGCTGATCTCTATTCTTAATAACGATATCCTTGTCAAGGTTTACTTTAATATCCGGTTCAAACTGGAAGTTCTCCTGATAACGACCCTGAAGATCTCTAAATCCTACCTGAGGAATACCAAATACAATACTACTATTTTGTAGTGACTCCCACCAAACAGCTGTCATTGTACCAGGAACAGGCATACCAATAGTTTTACCAATTTTAAGTGCGCGATATGCAAATGGGAAACCATGAGCATCAGAATAGTTACTCTCTGAGATAAGAACAACAGATGGTTTATACCACTTGTTAATTGGCTCAACACCAACCTTACGTCCTCTTGGAGCAAGCTCTGCATATTTCTCTCCGCTTAAGAATGTTGCAAGATCGTCATGCAGCCATCCACCTCCGTTAAAACGAGTATCAACAATAAGAGCTTCTGCATTGTTGTATCTACCTTTTGCTTCAGCATATACCTCACGGAAACTTGAGCTATTCATTCCTCTTACATGAACATAACCTAATCTTCCGTTTGACAGACGCTCTACTTCTTTCTTACGATTTTCTACCCATCTTTCGTAAAGAATAGCATTCTCGTACCACTTGCTCTTAGGCTTAACAACCTCGTCCCAACGTTTCTTAGTTTGTGGGTTATAGAAGCTTACTAATACACGCTTACCAGCTTTACGATTTAGTAGTGGATAATAATCCATCTCAGGTGTAATCTCAATACCATCTATCTTCTCAATAATTACTCCAGGAACAACCTTAGATTTAACCTTAAACAGAGGACTCTTCTCCATTATCTCAGCAATCTTAAGACCTTTACCGGTATAAGTATCATCGTAGAATACACAGAATGTTGCAGTTGCATCTCCTCCACGGCTATATGATCTGTAGCTACATCCTGTATGAGAAGCATTAAGCTCACCAAGAAGCTCACTTGACATCTCTGCAAAATCGTAATAGTTATTAATATGAGGTAAGAAACGTGAATAATCTTTCTTCATTAGTTCCCAATCAACTCCATGTAGGTTCGGATCATAGAACTTCTCACGTACCTGACGCCACATGTGGCTAAACATGTACTCTCTTTCAGCTGCCTTATCAAGTTGCATCTCTGCACTAAATGAGATTCTCTTCTGCTTCTTAGATGCCAGATTGATCTTAATCATTCCTCCGCCTGAGAATAAGAATACATTCTTACCGCTCTTATCTAACTGCATTCCTCCGCTGTAACCACTAAGTTTTGTTACAAGACGAGTACTACGCTTTTTGAAATCGTGTAACCAAAGGTCAAAACCTTTCTCAAAACGACTTAGATAATATAGTTTCTGTCCGTCAGGTGTAACAACAGCATCAGAAAGACTAGATGAGTGCATTGTAAGTCTTGCTACTCTCTCATCAAGATCTTTAAATTCAATCTTGATTGGCTTTAAAGTGTTCTTATCTTTTTTCTTATCGTCTTTCTTAGACTTCTTTTTCTTCTTATCTTTTTTGTCATCTTTCTTAGGTGTAGGCTTTTTACTCTTCTTTGCCTCTTTATAAGCAGCATACTCCTCTTTACTCATCTTAAATACGTCATAAGCCTCTTGAGTAAGGAACATACCATAAATATCTCCGTGAGATCCCCAACTACCATGACTTCTGTAACCATGTTTATCTGTTTGCCAAATAATCATCTGTCCTTTCATCATCCATTTCGGACCTGAATCTCCATATCCACTCTCTGTAAGGTTGTGTATCTTACCAGTTTCAACATTAATAAGTGCAATATCAGTTAATGGCCAGCTCTGCTTGTCATCATATGTTGCAAGTAACCACTTACCATCAGGTGACCACTCATAATACTGATCTCCATCAGAGTATGAATAGTTATATTTCTCTTCAAGAAGAGTTTTTGACTTTTTAGATTTAACATCCATAACCTTAATAACAACTCTGTTCTCAAGGTAAGCTATCTTTTTACCATCTGGAGAGTATGCAGGTTGGAATGTCTCCTGATCTGATACTAACACAGGCTCTTCTTTAAGTAGTGTTGCCGTAGAGAAACTCTTCTCCTCATCTCTAACAATAGATGTTTTATAAAGATCCCAACTTCCATTACGTTCTGCTGCATATAGCAGAGTACGTCCTTTAGGATGATAACTTACGGATCTTTCTTGTGTTGGGGTATTTGTAATCTGCTTTGTTGTTCTGTATTCAACAGATGTAACAAAAACATCACCACGTACAATAAACGCTACCTCTTTTCCATCAGGAGAAACAGCCATCTCTCTCGGGCCTCCTTGTCTTCTAAGAAACTCTACATTGTTCTCTTTGTCCTCAACATTAATAGCAATATTTAGTTTTACTGGCTGTTGTTCTTCTTTGATAGTATAAATTTCCCCATTAAAACTGTAACAGAAAGTATTATTATCCGATTTCGACAAGAATCTAACCGGGTGTATAGTATGATTGGTTACTGGCTCAATACTGTTTGGGTTAGAAAGTGAAGATTTAACAATGTTAAATGTTCCAAATTTCTCACTCAAATAGTAGAAATCATTACCAGCACCAAAAACAGGATCTCTGTCTTCGCCATTATACATACTTACTTTTTTATGCTTTTTTGTAGCTTCATCGTAAATCCAGATATCACGAGTTACAGACGATGTATGGTGTTTTCTCCACTTATCCTCATACCCTTTTATATCTTGATATATAAGCTTTGACTTATCAGCATTATATTTAGCCTTAAGTGCAGGTGTAGATAAAATCTGCTTATATCTACCTCCATTAACTGATACCTCATAAAGCTCAGTCATTGCTCCAGAAGGGAACATAACATTATCTTTATTATCAAGAATTTGTGCAGAGAATATTATACTCTTACCATCAGGTGTAAACGATCCAGGAATTTCATTTGCAGAGTTAGTAGTAACTCTTTTTGCCATACCTCCCTGAGCAGGAATAACAAAAATGTCATTGTTGCCATTTCTGTTTGATGCAAAAGCTATTGTTTTTCCATCAGGAGACCATATAGCATTATAGTCATATGCCTTATGAAATGTAAGAGGAACAGCCTCACCTCCTTTTGCAGATACTTTATAAATATCGCCTTTATAGTTAAACACTATCGTTTGTCCATCCGGTGATATTGCCGGATACCTAAGCCACAACGGGGCATTTGCGCTTGCCAAGATTGACATTGGCAATAAAAACGCAAAAATTAGAAATAAGGTTCTTTTTGTCATTATATAATTTTTAAATTATTCTTACGGTTTATTGACCATCAAAATTGTAATAGGTTTAAAGAGCGGGACATTACACTTTACCTTTTAAAGCAGGAACATACTGTACATCCTCTTTTATAATGTGGTTTACGAGCCAATCCTGAAGAAATGTCATCATCTTGTAAACTGTAGACATTTTTCCGGCATCAACATCTGCTTTAAATTCACTTATTTTTCTAACAAAATCACGATGATATAGTATATGCTCTTTAGCTTTTTGATAGTTGTGTTTAGCAAAATATTCCTCCTCTACAGAAAAATGATATTTAGTATAATCAATCAATTCATCAATAATATCTGCAAGTATATTATTGTGATTTTTATCTATAAAACTCTGATACAACCTATTAATAATATCAACTAATTTCTTATGCTGAGCATTAATAATATCTATTTCAAGATTATACTCCTCTTTCCAAACAAAAAATTTCTTCATTACAATTATATTTAGTTCTTGATTATTCACGGTTAACAATATGCAACGCTAAATATAATCATATAGTTTTATAGGCAATTATTCCTAATAAGTTAATCACGTAAAAAATATATCATTTTATAAAAAATAGCAACACAGATAGTTTTTATGATTTACTTGAATACAAAAAAGAGGTTACACATAATTTAAATGAGCAACCTCTTATAATATTTTTTACTGACATTTAGTGACTACAAGAATGCCCATCCTCATGAATATGGTCACAAGTACCGTTCTCTCCTGAGTATCCATTTTTCAGGTAATCATTAACAGCTTTGTCAACATCTCCACTGTATCCACTAAAAACTTTAATTCCGCTGTTTCCTAATACGTTTCTTGCTCCTTGACCGATACCTCCCGCAAGCATTACCTTAACACCTATTTCTGACAGTACAGGTGCTATGTTTGATTTACATCCACATCCTTTTGGTGAGTCAAATCGTTCTGACTTTGTAATCTTACTATCTTCTGATATAGTAAAAATTGTGTAATAAGCACAATGACCAAAATGGCTATCAACCATTCCTTGATCTGTTGGAATAGCAATCTTATTCATTTAACTGATAGTTTTAATTATTGCTACAAATTAATATATCCTAAAGTTAGATATCTTAATCCTCAATAAGTATCTATTCATAGCAAATTATTATTATTCATGTTCACGCGACAAATGTTCTGCATCATCATTCTGAATAATTATAGCTTTTCCGTCAATAAGAGCTTCTGCTATTTTTTTATGAGCAACAGTTAATATTCTACCGAAAGTAGCCCTAGATACTCCCATTTTCTCTGCTCCATCTTGCTGATATAATCCTTCATAATCCGCAAGTCTTATAGCTTCAAACTCGTCAATATCAAGACTAACCTTCTCTACCGCACACATCTTAACTCCAGTAGGTTTATACGCTTTTACTTTTGGCGCCAGACCTATCTTTCTACAACATTTCTTTCTTGGCATATGCTAACATTCGTCATTTCAAAATTAAGCATATGCTCATTATAATCCAAGTTATTCATATAATTATTTATAGCGTATACTCAATTAAATTGATTAATAAATAATAAAACTATACTGAATCACATATTCTCTAACTCAAGTTTCTGTTTCTTAGTAAACTTTGATACAATTAAGCTGTATGAATCATCAATCCATTCCTTAATTAATCTATCAGATATAGTACCATCCATCGTAATAGTATTCCAATGTTTCTTGCTCATATGGTAGCCTGGTAATACAGAATTATATTCTTCTCTTAATTCTACCGCTCTGTCCGGATCGCACTTTAAATTAACACTAAACTCTTTATCAAGACTAGTTAATGCAAACATCTTATCAAGCACCTTAAATACAAGAGTAACATCATCAAAAGGAAAACCCTCCGATACGCCCTTTTTGCTCAAACAGTACTCTCTTAACTCTTCAATATTCATATATAAACATTATTTAAAGTGTTGGATAAAAAGCATCTTCAATATGATTTATCTTAACAGTATTCTCTTTTATACCAACCAAAACAACATCAAACCTCACCTCTTTATCAATATTATATAGATCTACAAATGAATTTGCAGCATCAATTAATGTATCCTGCTTCTTCTGACCAATACATAAATCAGGGATAATATTCAGATCCGATCTTGTTTTAACTTCAACAAATACAATACAATTTAATACCTCAAATATAATATCTATCTCTTTATGTCCAAATCTCCAATTCGACGTAATAAATTTATATCCTTTATTAACAAGATGCCATTTTGCTATTTTTTCACCACGTTTTCCTAATTCTATATCACTCATAATTAATACAAGTTCCATTATCAGTTATTGATAGTTTAATCTTCCTGCCAAAAGTAAGAGCCAGATTAGGTTCAATATGCCCTGCACTAAAACCAAAACAAACAGGTAGACAATATTTCTCAACAATGTTATATATTATCTGCTCAGCTTCCATTCCAAACGGAATTGTATTATCGTTCATATCATCCATTCCACCAACAATAAGTCCATTAATATCAGAAAACACACCACTATAGTCCAGATTCATCATCATTCTATCTATATGGTATAGGTACTCATCAAGATCTTCTATAAACAATATTTTATCTTTAAGATCAGGAAAAGCTGGTGTTCCATTAAGAGAATACAGTATAGAAAGGTTCCCTCCAACTAATTCTCCATTAACTTCGCCATTAATATTAAATTTCTTTCTCGGTACATTATAACTAATACTTTCGCCTGATAAAGCAGAAAACAAAGAATCAATAGTTTCAGGAAAAGCTTCTTGAAAATTCACAGGCATAGAGGCATGAAGAGTCTGAACACCTATTTTTTTATTTATAAAACAATGTAATACAGAAATATCGCTATATCCTACTATCCATTTTGGTTTCTTAATAAACTTGTTCCAATTAAGATCTTGCAAAAGCTGAATCGTACCATATCCCCCTCTTGCACAAAATATAGCCGAAACATCTTCATTATCCAACATTATCTGCATATCATGAACTCTCTCCTCTATTGTTCCTGAATATTGATTACAGTCTCCAAACAAATTATCTCCAATTATTACATTGTACCCTTCCGCTTCAATAAGTTTTTTTGCACTATTAATAATCTCTCTCTCTATTTTTCTTGCAGGAGCTACTATTGCAATAGAATCTCCTTTTTTTAGGTATGGTGGTGTAGTCATATAACTATATAAACATTAATAAATCATCCATTTATCAAATAAATAACAAACATATGTTCAAATCAAATACATTATTTTTATTTTGTTTTAATCTAAATAAGTTTATTTATTTATCTTTGTCACAATTTAATAAAAAACTATTTGCTATGAGTATCAATGAAAAAGATGTTTTAGCTGTATTAAACCAAATAAAACATCCCGAATCTGAAAACAGTATTGTTGAAGACGGGATGGTAAACAATATAAAAACAGAAGGAAACAAGGTTAGTTTCATTCTAAACTTCAAACGTACAAATGACCCATTTATAAACTCACTTAAAAATGGATGTGAACGTGCTCTTGAAGCTGCAATACCAGAAGTAGAAATTAAAGGCAACATTATGGTTGTTACTAAAAAACCGGAGCCTAAGAAGCAAAAACAGGCGGAAAGCGTAAACCCTCTACCTAATGTAAAGAATATAATTGCTATAGCATCAGGAAAAGGAGGTGTTGGTAAATCAACAATATCAACAAACCTTGCTATTGCCCTTGCTCAAAACGGAGCCAAAGTTGGTTTAATTGATGCTGATATTTATGGTCCATCAATGCCAAAGATGTTTGATCTTGAAGATGCAAAACCAGCTGTTGACAAAAGAGGAGGAAAAGATTGGATTGTACCAGTAGAAAATTATGGTGTAAAAGTATTGTCTATTGGTTTCTTTGTTGCTCCTGACGATCCTTTAATTTGGAGAGGTCCTATGGCTACAAGTACCCTTAAACAGTTAATTCATCAGGGAGACTGGGGAGAACTAGATTACTTACTGATTGATCTTCCTCCTGGGACAGGAGATATTCACCTTACAATGGTTCAGGAAATACCTGTAACCGGAGCCATAATTGTTACAACTCCACAAGCGGTGGCATTAGCAGATGCTATTAAAGGGGTTAATATGTTTAAAGGAGAAAGTATAAACATTCCGCTACTTGGTCTTGTTGAAAACATGGCATGGTTTACTCCGGAAGAACTACCAAACAATAAGTATTATATCTTCGGAAAAGATGGAGGAAAAGATCTTGCTGATCACCTTCAAATACCTCTGTTAGGTCAAATCCCTATTGTTCAAAGCATAAGAGAAGGAGGTGACAAAGGAAAACCAGCAATAACTCAAAATAATACTACATGCAATGCTTTCAAGAGCCTTGCTGCTGAAACTATAAAACAAATTGAATTAAGAAACGCAAACCTTGATGCTACTAAAAAAGTTGAAGTAGATCCTAATATAAAAGGTTGCAGCTAAAAACAGACAATTATGGACATGACTGATTTAACAACACGTGTAAACAAAGCCATTGATTCGGTAAGACCATATCTTCAGGCTGATGGAGGTGATATTACTCTCTTAAATATTACAGAAGATCTAATTGCAGAAGTAAGATTATTGGGTGCCTGCGGTAGTTGCCCATTCAGCATTCAAACTCTAAAAAATGGTGTTGAGCAAGCAATAAAAAAAGAGGTACCTGAAATTAAAGAGGTAGTAAATGTTGCAGAATAAACTATAGCATAGTTACACTATAAAGATACAAAAGGGAGTATAAAAAATACTCCCTTTTTCATATAAAAATAATCCTTCACCACTACAAACAAATAATGTTTATATATTCCTACTGTTTAATATCGCTGTATATCAAACCTACCACAATCATTAGGTAATTCATCAAAATAGGCATCTACATTGGTTTTTAATATCTACATGGTATCTACATATTATTGTTTAACATTAAAAATTTTGTTGTTTTCTTAATTTTGAGATAATAATTCATATTTTTACGAAGTCGTAACAGCTTGCAGGACAAAAAATATGATATCGAATATAATAAGCACAAATAAATACTAACTAAAATAGTTCATTATGAAGAGAGGTTTATCCTTCATCGGTATAATAGTTATTGCTATTTCAGCCGGTTCATTTTTTTGGTTCAATTCTGAATCAAAAGATAAAGGTACTCCTGAGATGCCAAGAGTACGTTCTGTTTTCTCTCCAAAAGCTCCAATAGAGGAGAAGAATGGAAGAGATGAATATTTTCTAAACATGTTAATGGATCCTAGTACAGGTAAAGTACCAGATAATATCAGACAGAAAGAGCTTGCTTTTGCTCGAGTTAATGATGTAAGGTTTAGCAAAAGAAGTAAATCTAGAGCATCTGCTTTTGCATGGCAAGAAGCAGGACCTGTGGATGTTGGAGGAAGAACCAGAGCTCTTGGTATTGATAAAAGAAACTCAAACGTAATTATTGCCGGAGGTGTTTCCGGAGGTGTGTGGAAATCAACAGATAAAGGAGCAAACTGGACTCTTGTGAATAATCCTGATGAGTATAACGGTATTACATCAATAGCTCAAGATCCACGAGCAGGACATGAAGATACTTGGTATTACACCACAGGTGAGCATGCAGGAAACTCTGCAACTGCGAGAAGTTTTTCTTCTTCATATTCAGGTAACGGAATATATGTTAGTAACGACAATGGCTCAACATGGAATGCTATTGAAGGAACAACAAGTGGTATGGGAGACTGGAACAGTATGTTTGACTATGTTTCTGAAGTAGAAGTAAGTCCAACTACAGGTAGTGTTATTATCGCTATTAATGGTTATGGTATTGCTAGAAAGCCTGTAGGAACAAATAAATTTACACTTACTCTAGGTAACATAAACGGACATGCATGGTCAAATATCGAAATTGATTCAAAAGGTACAATGTATGCAGTTCTTTCTACAGTAAAGGTTGGATATGGTAGTACACAAACTAATCAGCCTGGTATATATAAATCAACTAATGATGGAGAAACATGGACCAGATTAAGTATATCAAATTCTTTGGCTTCAAAATATGATAGAGGTATTTTAGAGATTGCTCCATCAAACGAAGATATTGCATATCTATTCTTAGTATATGAGAAATCTCAATCAGTAAAAACACCATATTTCTATAAAATAAATCTTAAGGATGTATCTATTATTGACAGATCTAATAATGTAAGAGAGACTTATATTGGTGGTTCGAGTTTCAATCCAGTTCAAGAGAAAATAGGAAATCAAGGAGACTACAATATGACTCTTGCTGTTCATCCAACTGATGAAAATTTTGTAGTAATTGGTAGTACTTCTTTATTTAGAAGTAAAGACGCATATGCTACTAAACCTGATGCTAATTATACCTGGATTGGTGGATATGGAAATAAAGCTGTTGGTGAGTTTGAATACCCTAATCACCACCCAGACTGTCATATTTCAGTCTTTGATCCTAATGATGCAAATGCAATGTGGAGTGGTCATGACGGAGGTTTGAGTTACACATCAAATATTAAAACTAACTCTACTTCCTCTTCATACCTAAAATGGGAAGATAAAAACAAAGGTTATAATATTACTCAATTTTACAATGTATCAATTGAGAAAAATACCGATGGAAATGCTATGATGGGTGGAGCGCAAGACAATGGATCACCATTCTTCCAATTTGATGGTACAACTGCTACAGAGTCAACAGATCTTAGTAGTGGTGATGGTGCGTACTGTGCTATTGGTGATAATTATACATACGCATCTTCTCAATATGGAAAGGTTATTAGACGTAATAATAGAATTCCTTCAGAATGGACAAGATGTTACCCTGCCGGTGCAACAAACCAGATGTTTATTCATCCATTTGTCTTAGATCCAAATGACAATAATGTAATGTATTACCCTAGTGGTAACAGAGTGTGGAGAAATTCAGATCTATCTAAGATATCAAACTTCAATCAATATGGAGTTAATACAAATTGGTCATCATTCTCTGTCGCATCTGTTGGTTATACTATTACAGCGATAGCAGTATCTGAAAAGGAAGCAAATGTATTATATGTAGGTGCATATGATAGATACCAGTCTCCTAAGTTTTATAAAGTTGTAGATGCAGATAAATCTTCAAGAAAAGTAACAGAAATAAAAATACCTGATTCACAAACTGGTGCTTTTCCTCATGATATATTTGTTAATCCAAAAAATCAGAATGAAGCAATATTTGTTCTGTCAAACTATGGTATCAAAGGAATATATCATACAAATGACGGCGGTGCTACACTTACTTGCGTTGAAGGTAACCTTCAAGGATCTATTGCAAACCCAGGTCCTTCAATTAGAGCTGCTGCAATTATTGATGGTGACTCAAAAGTATATCTTATAGGTACTAGTACAGGACTATATTCAACAGAAGTGCTTAATGGAAATAGTACAGTATGGACAAAAGTTGCTCCTTCACTAATTGGTAGTGTAATTGTAAATGACATTGACGTAAGTGTTGAATCTGGAAAAATAATAGTAGGTACTCATGGTAGAGGTATTTTTGTTGGTAAATTAAACTCTTATATCTGGGAGAATAGCAAAATTGCAGACATCTCATTAAACGTAAATGAGGTTACGACAAAAGATATTGATATTTCAAATCTATTTAAGAGTAAAGGTACAAAGCCTACTGTAACAATAAAAAGTAACAGTAATGAAACTCTCATTAAAACTAACATAGCAGGTGATAATCTTAAAATAGATATTAAACCTGATCTGACAGGTGAAGCAATTATTGTTCTTGAAGGTCTTTCTGACGGTAACAAAGCAACTTCTGAATTGAAAGTTACTGTTGATTATGATCTAAAACTTAAGAAGCAGATAAGTGACTTTAATCTTAATCCAAAATCTGATAAAGTTATTAACCTTAATCTGAAAGATATATTTAGCTATACAGATAAACCTGATTTTACTATCAATAGTAGTAAATCTGATTTTGTTACAGCTGTTATTAATAATCCAAATGTTGTTCTTACAATTAAGGATAATACTCTTGATGAATCAACAATAACTATAACTGCTTCAAAATATGGTAAAACTGTTAAGTCAGAGTTCAAGATAATTGTTGACTATAATCTTAAATTACTAAAAACAATACCTGATTATAATATTCTTCTTAACTCTAAAGAGAATATAGATTTAGATCTAACTACAATATTCTCATATGATGAGAAACCAGATTTTACAGTTACAAGTAATAATGAAGATCTTGTTACAGCAAATCTTACTGATACAGATCTAACTCTTACAATTAAAAAAGATATTGAAGGTGAGTCTACAATAACCATTACAGCTTCAAAATATGGTAAGACTGTTAAATCAGTATTTAAGGTTAAGGTATCTAAGGTTCTTGGAATTAATAACGAACTTGGAGCAAAGGTTAAGGTTTATCCAAACCCTACAACAGGTGAGTGTAATATAAATCTTCCTGATGGAGACTTCAAATTACGTATATTTAACATGTCAGGAAAGCTTGTTATGGTAAAGAATAACATTACCAATAATACAGCTATAAATATATCTGATAAGGCAAATGGAACTTTTCTATTTGAAATTAGTAAAGACAACGTAAAAACAATTAAAAAGGTTATTAAACGATAACCATTAATCAACTATAATAAAAGGGTCGCTTCTATTTGAAACGATCCTTTTTTATTTCCTATTGCCACTTTGACTTCTAAGCAGAAATACGACCAATTTCAATCATATTCTCAATATTTTTTTTATCAAATTTATTTATCTTAAGTGTTATACCAAATTAACTCGGTATTGAGCTTAATTATGGTACATCATCCATATGGGAAATAAATGGAGTTGATAATCTGATATTTGAATCATATTTAAAAACCTTCTCAGAGCACAATCCCAGAGAGCTTGAAATTGTAATTATAGATAATGCAGGTTTTCACTCTACTAAAAACATATCAATACCCGAGAATGTAGTATTAGTAAATATACCTGCATATTGTCCAGAATTAAATCCTTCTGAAAAAATATAGCAATATCTAAAAAGTAAATTCAAGTGTAAAGTATTTAAAACTATTGAGAATGTTAAAGAATGGCTTCATGAAGCAGTAAGAAAATATCTGACTCCTGAAGTAATAAAATCAATAACTCACAATAAAGTTTATATGGATGTATTAATTAAGCCCATATATTAGTTAAATTTTAGAGGTAAGAGGAAGGTTGATTATACCTGATAGTGAACTAATACTAATTTAACTAATATATGGGCTTAATTAATACATCCATATAAACTTTATTGTGAG
>DKJY01000173.1 GCA_002454955.1 Bacteroidales bacterium UBA6680 | reverse complement strand
CTGGCATAACTATAAAGTTTGTAACACCTATAATTGTTGGAGCCTCATTAACATTCTCTACTTTTATAATTAATACTGTTTCAATATCTCCGGCTTTTACCCTTACATTAAGTATCTTTGTTGTTTCATAATTTACCTGCTCAGATATCTTTAGCGTTGTAGATTCTATAACAAACTTGTCATTATCGGCACCACCTTCACCATCTATCAGTTCAAAGGTAGAGACATCACCATTTGATAACGATAGAGTACCAATTGTACCTGTATAGTTCTCGTTAACAGCAGAAGAACTAAGTTGTATCTGTGGCCCTGTTACACTTGCTCCTTCAACCATTATATCAATAGCATATGTGTTCTTGGCATCTTGTTTATCAGCTACAGTAACATTTACATTATGAGTTGCAATATCATTTGTTGTAAACTCACGTTTACTCACTAATTGATTCTTCTTATGTATAGCAAATAACTCCGAATTCAACTTATATGTGAACTCAATATCCTCTTCATCTTCGTCTGTTGCTACTAAAATACCAATAAGTGTTCCTGCCGGATTACCTGTTTCTATAGTATTATTTGTAATAACAATACTTCCTGGAGCATCATTTATATTCAATGCCTCTATTCTGAAATCCTTGGTAATAGAAACATCTCCTTTTGTTGCTGTAATACGAGCTATATAATATTGTTGCTTTTCGTAATTCAATCCTATCTGTGTATTAAGAACATTATCGCTAATAGTAAAATACTTATTGTCTTTGGCGTTAGGCAATGTAAAGTTAAATTCAGAAGTTGTAACCCCTCCCAATGTAAACTCACCAACTTTAGCTGTTTTATTCTCATCAATAGTAACATTATCAATAGTCATGCTTGTAGGAACTGTCTCTGTAGACTCACCTTTGTTTATTGTTATCTCTTTCTCAAAAACACCACCATAAACATCGTATGCTTGCACTGTGATTGTATACTCTGTTTTGTATATCCACTCAAACAGAATAGTTGACGCAACAAGGGTATTACCATCAATTATACGGAAATCACCATTATCACCTTCATGATCTTTTAATCTGAAATATAAATCATCGTTATCCGGATCATCGCCACCCAGCTCTCCAATTACAGCCCACTGAGGTGTATTCTCTAATGCATTAGTATTGCTAATACGTATATCTGTTGGAGCCTGGTTACCAGATTTATTTAGGAATACCATCTGAGCTTTACTATATATTGTTAACTCAGGCATTGCTGTATTGGTTACCTTACAACGATACATTCCGGCAGTAGCTTCTGTTAAAGTGGTGCTAAGCGTCTTCCCTTCTGACAATGGAATCTCTTTCCCGTTAAGCTCCCATACATAAACATTATCTGCATCTGGCAGGCTAAATGTTAATTCAATATTATCGCCCTGATTTGCTGTTTGCTCAGCATAATCACCTAAAGGTAACTGAGGCGCATAAACAAACTTAAAATTTGGATCCATATTATAACCTGATCCCGATGCAAGATTTCGTTTCTCTTCAACCTCTGCATATATCTTCTTAAGCGCCTTAAAGTTAAACAGGTTATTCTCCATACGTAACAAACTGGCTTCTTTGCTCAACCACCATAGCCCTTGATCATTATTAGGATTTGTAAAGCTTCCCCAATACGATTGATATTCTGACAATCTGTTATTATTCAGATATATTACCTTAGCACCATGACCAAAACTAGTTTCAGAAGCTGAACTAAATGGCATCTTAAATTCACTTATTATATTATGATCCAAGGCCAAAGTATTTGCGCCAACTACTGGATTACCCTGCATAAGCGATGCACTTACTGATGTTATTTGATTATAACTAAAATAGAAATCAGCATTCATATACTGAAATATTCCATTATCTGCATCCGAACTACCAGAACGAGCCCAATAGTAAATTGGGTTATCTGAAAGAGCTCCGGTTAGGTTGTTATTACTAAGATCTATTCTGCCTAATACATAAGGTCTGTGTTGTTGTGTATAACCCCCAATTGTTGTCCCTTTGGGAATATCAAAATAGTTTTTATTTATACCACCCTCTTGCACTGCCCAAAACGGAGATTCTGTTCTGTCAAGAAATGTATTAACCTCTTTTATTTTCCAATTATCGCCACCATTATATTTTCTCAAAGTATCTACCCAAATACGATACTTAATATTTATATTCTTACTTGCCCTTTGACCATAGAGGTTAAAGCCTATGCAAGTCAGTATTAATAAAACGTAAATCTTCTTCATTGTTTTCAGATTAATTAATATTCATTTATAACATCATCCAAAATTATGTTCATACCTCTTAAAACAGCCATTTATTAATGCTACAATAGTTAAACAGCAATGCTACAATAGTTAAACCAAATATATGATTCACATACTAATAGCTTTATATTATTATATATTTGCAAAAAAACTTTTATGAGAGGATTAATACTACTACTATGGTTTAGTATTATTGTTGGCACAATTGCAGCAGAAGAAGAGGTGTATACAGGTGACATCTCATTACACAAACATAACAGAACTATATTTCCCGGAAAAGATTCCTGGAATTCATTTTTTAAAATGAAAAACCTTCAAAAAGGTCTTTATCTGCGTAAAAGAGCTGAGTATTTTAAGGCCAAAGATTCTGTTGTTATAGGTATGAACATTATTCTACTATCTAACAAAGAATTTGAAGCAGATAATAATAAAACAGAACTAGCCAATAACTATATATTTATTGGCGATCTGTTTGAGCAATCTAATTTATTAGAGCAGGCTGAAAGGAATTACATAAGAGGCATTGATAATTATTCTTCTAATGACTCACTAAATATGGTAAATGCACATATGTCTGTTGCCAGAGTTAAAGATAAAATGGGAGATCATATGGCTGCCTATGATAGTTTTGAAAATGCACAATCATTCTTTAGCTCAAAATTAGCATCAAACAAACAAGCAGAGATTCTGAATTTTAAAGCTATTTTATACAAAAGACTAGGCCGTTACAAGGAGGCTTTAAATATTATTGATTCAGCAATTGGTATTAACAATTCAATAAATGATACTATTGCTTTAGCAATAAACTATACAACTAAAGGGAATATCTATTTTGCACAAAACGATTATCAGAATGCATATAAATTCTATAATAGAGGCTATATAATAGAAAAAGACTTAAATAATGGTAAAATACCCGTAGTAAAGGCTTTGAATCTGGCTGCATCTCTATATAAAAGAAATTATGATCCGTATAGGGCATTACAAATATACAAACAGATAGAGGAGCAGGGCTTAGATCACAGCAATAGCAGAGTAATGGCAGTATACTATTACAATCAGTATCTTCTGTTGGATCGCTATTTTCAGGGACTCGACAATAAGAGTTGTCTGGATAGTGCATTGTACTATAATAAAAAGGCCAGACGATTCTACTCAATACACTCTATATATTATAGTTTAGCCAAAAATGCATACGTTAATAATAACGCCGAACAGGTATTTATTAATATGCAAAAATCTGGAATATACAGAGATAGCCTTTTGCTTTATGAAACAGAGAATAGCCTTAAGAAAAACAGATTAGAGAAGGAACTTAGGGAGTTAGAATTCTCTTTGAACAAAAAGAATGAGAAAATAATAAGCGAGAATATCAGATTAAAAGAGGAGAAAAAACTACAGTTGTACATAGCTATACTTGTAATTATTGTTCTTGTATTAATAATATGGTTGTTTGTAGCATTAGCTAAAATTAAACGAAAATCATTATTATTAAATAAGAAAGAGTTAGAACGCACAAACTATAAGTTAAATCTTTCAAAAGAGAAGATAGACATGGCCTATAATTTTTCTGAACAGTTACAGCACACATGCAGTAATTTCATGTTCAAGATAAATGAGGCAAAAGAACTTAATAATAATTACAAAAAGATACTTAATAAAAGTAGTGATATTGATAGTAACAAATTAAAGAGATTCTCTGCTAATTTGGATAAATTATTTGATGAGGTCTTATCTGTTAAGGACGATTTTCAGGAAGATTTTGTAGAGATTAAAGCCCGCATTAAAGTGCACTTCCCTGACTTAAACAAAAACGATGAGTTATTATGTTTTCTTCTTAAGTTAAATCATCCTGTAAAAGAGATAGCAAACAGAATGGGTATATCACCACGCAGCGTTGAAGTAGCAAAATATCGTTTACGAAAAAAGGTTGGGTTTGAATCGATGGAGAAATTCATGGGTTACCTGAAAGACATATAATATACAGAACATTACAACACTAGAATAACAAAGGCTACCCAATATCTGAGTAGCCTTGTTCCGGGTGTAATTACAATATAAAAACTATTGTTTTATAATCTGCGTGGTACTTTGTTGATCTCTTTGATTTACCTTTAAAACATAAACTCCTGAAGGCAGACCTGAGATATTGACAGTTTCTGTTATCTCATCGCTATGTTTTACTAATCTTTTTTGTGCAACTTTAAAACCGCTCAGGCTATATATCTCAAGTTTCACATCTCCCCTATAGTTGTTATTAATCTTTACATTAAGCTCGCCTTCTACAGGATTTGGATAAACACGTGTACTTGATATATCGTTAATATCTATAATATCTGTTCCCTGGCTCTTGGTTGGTATATACAGATCAAACTCCTGACTATATTCAAATTCTCCATCGTTTGCTGTAATTGTTATTGCAAACTTATTAGCATGGTTGCCAATCTCTTTGTTAAGTTTCAGGATTCCGCTATCAATAATAAAATAATCGTTATCAGCTCCTGATTTTAGTGTAACGCTTATGTCCTGATCGCTATTATCATCGTTAACACTTACCTTTGCAATCTCTGTTCCTGCTGTCCAGTCAGACATTACTATAAAGTTACTAAGACCAATATTGTCTGGTTTCTTGTTTGCGGCTCTGCCCAGTAATTCAAATTTCTGTGTAATGGTAAATTGTCCGTCAGTTGCTGATATATTTATCGGGTAAACAGCTTTATCAGCATCTTTTATCAATACTAAATCAGCATTATCAACCTTAAAATATTCAGACGACTGAATAGTGAATATACCCATATCAGCATCTTCATCTTTTAGGATCAGCTTACTAACAATATCACCCACTTTAGCATCATCACTTATTCTGAAATTGGTTAATCCTATTGATATTGGTTTCTCGTTAATATTACGTACAATTACATCAATTGGAGTTTCAATTGTTCCTGCTTTTACACGTATATGCAGTAGTTTTATGGTTTCATAATTAACCTTTTTTATTAATCTAAGTTCTCTCCCTTCTATCTCAAACCAGCTATTGTGCTCTGCTTTTTCGCCAGGTATTAATTCATAAACATAGTTACCACCCTGATTTACCGAAAGGTTTCCTATCTTTTGCAACTGATTCTCATCTGCAATATAGTTACTAATAACAACTGCCGCTTTTGTTGGATCTGCATTATCAACGACCTCTATATTCAGCGTAAACTCAGATTTTGCATTTCCATTATCCTTTACATTTACTTTTATAGGATATGTATTAATATCGCTCCGAATAAACTCCTTTTTGCTTTGTAGTTGATTTCCGTTGCGAATTATAAATTCTTCTGAGCTCCCCTCGGCAAATGAGTATTCAAAAATTGTATTGTCCGGATCATCATCTGTTGCTACCAACAATCCTATTAGTGTGCCCGGCTGCTTTGCTATCTCAATCTTGTTTGAGGTAATAATTAAGCCACCAGGTGCATCGTTAACATTAATTGCTTCTACTACAAAATCTTTTGTTATAGTAATATCATCTTTTGCCGCTGTTACTCTTACTGTATAATAGCGTTGCTTTTCGTAGTTTAACTCTATCCTTGTTTTTAATGCAGATCCTGAAGTAGTGAAATATTTATTATCCTTGGCATCAGGCAAAGTAAAAGTAAACTCTGATGTTTCTACTCCCGATAATTCAAATACTCCAACATCTCCTATTTTATTCTCGTTGATAGTTAAATTTGTTAACCTTACAGCTGTTGGTATTGGACCCGTTACTTCGCCTTTAGATACAGTTATCTCTTTCTCTAATATTCCTCCATAAATATCGTAGGCTTGTACACGTACTTTATATTCGGTTTTGTATGGCCACTCAAATAATATGGTTGACGATACTAATGTGTTTCCATCTATAATACGGAAATCAGCATTATCGTCTTCGTGATCTATTAAACGAAAATATAATTTATCGCCATCAGGGTCTTCGCCACCAAATTCTCCTACAACAGTCCATTGTGGCGATTTTACTAATGCTTTAGTATTGTTAATATTAAAATCTGAAGGAGCCTGGTTATCTGGTTTGTTTAAGAAACGCATTTGAGCTTTACTATATATTGTTAACTCAGGCAGAGCGGGGTTAGTAACTTTACAACGATACATTCCTGAGCGTGCAGTACTCATCTCTGCACTAAATGTTTTACCTTCAGTTAACGGAATCTCTTTTCCGTTTAGTTCCCAGATATATTTATTATCTGTATCAGGTAATTCAAAACTTAAACTAATAATTTCTCCTGCATCTAAAGTTTGTGTGCTAGCATCGCCTAAAGGCAGCTGTGGTGCATAAGTAAATTTAAAGTTAGGGTCTTTTTGAGGTGCTGGTGGCGCATTACCTGAAGACGGCCATTTAAAGTTTCTTCTTTTTTCTATTGCCGCATGTACTCTTTTCATCTCTTTAAAATTGTACATGTTATTTTCTAAACGGAAAAATTCTGCTTCGCTCTTCATAAACCACAGTAGGTTTTTCCAGTATGTTTCCCATGCAGAATTATATTTAGAAAGCTTATTATTATTTAGCCATACTTTTTTTGTTCCTGCAAGGTTCATTCCTCCGTCACTACCGTCATATCGTAAGTTAAATTCTTCTATTTTATTATGATCAAAAGCCAACAATCCGCATTTCCCAATGTGGTAAAGGTTATTTACTAAATCAGCTTTTACTCTGGTTAATTTATTATAGCTAAAGTAGAACTCTGTCATTTGTGTAAATATTCCTCGTTCTTGTCCTGCTGTACTAGTATTAGACCATCTATAAATAGGGTTATCATTTAACTCTCCTGTAAGGTTATTATTACTTAAATCGCAACGTTGTAATGTTCCGGGGTAACGTTGCTGCCCAGGACCTGTCCCGAAGGGGATATCCATTTGATATGCATTTTTAGTGATAGTCCAATATGGAGATACCTTACGCTTTAAAAATTTATCAGGGTCTTTTATAACCCAACCTTCACCTCCATTATATTTTTTTAGGGTATCAATCCAATACTTAGATATTTTCCAACTAAGTCCACCATATGTGCCAATCCTAGTATTGGAGATCTCCGCTTTTTCTTGAGCACTTATATTAAGTGCCAGAAATGCCATAACAATAGCAATGTAGATTTTTTTCATAATTCATTGTTTTGGTTAAACATTAATTATTAGCCAGATGCCAAAAGTAGATTTAACATTAGAAAACCCGTTTGCATGGATTATTACAATACTTTTACAGTGATACTACTATGCTTTTACATAGTTTATATTTGCATCAATGCATATCCCATACTCTATATTTGCGAGTAAAAAATATGCGCTATCTAATCTTAATCTCATATCTATGTTTTGCTCCGTTTCTTTTGTTTTCGCAACAATCAGAAGCGTATAATTTCATCTCCGATATAGAAAATAACAGATACATTTTTCCTAATGACAGCTGTTGGAGCATCTATAAAAACAGAACCAATACTGGTAAAGGGATTTATTTACGAAACAGAGCCAGATACTATCTCAAAAATGATTCGGTACTGAAGAGTATGAAGATTATAGTGTTATCAAATAACTTGTTTAATAGTATTGGTAACAGTCTGGAGCTAGGAAAGAATTATCTGTTTACCGGAGATCTGTATGAACAATCAAATATGCTACAAACAGCAAAACAGGAGTATCTTAAAGCTACAGATCTGTTGGAGATTAGCAACTCTTCTTATCTGTTTAATGCCTATATATCAGTTGCTCGTATTTATGATAAAATGGGCGATTATAGTCAGGCTGTTCTCTATATTAAAAAGGCTGAGCAGATTTCAAATACAGATAATGCTAGTAATATATCGGAACTTCTGAATTTTAAAGCTATTGTTTATAAAAGAGCCAAACACTACAACACAGCTCTAAGTATTATTGATTCAGCTATAAGAATAAATGAGAACATATCAGATACTTTAGCTATAGCTGTAAATTACACAACAAAAGGTAATATACATTTTGCAAAACGCGATTATAATCAAGCATTAGTCTGTTATAAACAATCATACAGTTTAAGCAAAACCAGTAACGATAAAAAGGTATCAACAATAAGGGGTATTAATATAGCCTCTGTTATGCATATGACAAATAAGTATCCGGAGGCATATAAATTATATGATGAAATGTACAAACAGGGATTAGATTATAATGATTATAGTATAATGGCTGCATTTTACTATAATCTGTTTATGCTAAATAATGATTACAACTCGTCTGGTATAAAATACAGCTATACAGATAGTGCGCTGCATTATTGTAAAGCAAGCAAAAACTACAGACAAACCTATTTAATATACCTTACATTAGCAGATAAAGCATATAATAGAGATGATATAAGTGCTCTATACTCTAACTTTATTAACGCCAAGGAATATCTGGATAGTACAAATACAAAATATAATCAGAACTATTTTCACAAATATCAGTTAGAACGAGATTTAAAAGCAATATGTTTATCAGATAATAGAACGAAGAAACAGTTAGAGGATTTACAAGAACAGAAACAGAATCAGCTATTTATAATAATATTAATTGTTATAATTTTTACTCTTGTTATTATTCTGTTTGTTGTAAAAATAAAACACAAAAGGAGTACTCTTATAAATAAACAACAGGAGCTTGAGCGTACAAATTATAAGCTGAATCTTTCAAAAGAGAAGGCTAATGCAGCATATAGCTTCTCTGAACAGTTACAGCACAACTTTAATACCTTTATTCTGAAGATAAAACATAGCAACAATATCAACAACAAATTAATTAAAGAGTTTAATGTCCATCCAAATACAGATATCAAAAGATATAAAGATCATTGCATAAACATGGGTAATATTTTTGAGGGTATTCTTGCTATTCAGGATGAGTTTGAGGAGAATTTTGTTGAAATTAAATCAAGAATAAGAGTTCATTTTCCGGATATTACAAAAAATGAAGAGTTGGTGTGTTTTCTTCTGAAACTAAATTATTCTGTAAAAGAGATTGCTTCTCAGATGAACATATCGGCGCAGGGTGTAGAGATGATAAAGTACAGAATGCGTAAAAAAAATGGCTTTGAGTCTATGGATAAGTTTATGGAATATCTGAAAAACATATAAAAAAGAGGCTGCCCAAATATAAGCAGCCTCATGTATAAGTTCAGGGGAGATACTACATAAACACTACCTTTTAATTATCTGCATTGTGCTACAATTTGCACCTTGCATTACCTTAAGAACATAAACACCCGGGGTTACATTCTCAATATTTAAAACACCAACTAAATTATCATCATACTTTGTAACTCTATGTTGTTTTATCTTATTACCTCTTAAATTGTATAGATTAAAAGCAACCTCTCCTCTGTAGCTATTACTTATATTAACATTCAGAACACCATCCACAGGGTTCGGATAAACACGTGCAT
>DKJY01000036.1 GCA_002454955.1 Bacteroidales bacterium UBA6680 | reverse complement strand
TCAACACCCATTACTACGTCACCGTACATCTGGATGAAACGACGATATGAATCGTAAGCAAATTGCTCGTTACCTGATTTTTCTGCAATAATTTTTACAGTATCATCATTCATACCAAGGTTAAGAACAGTGTTCATCATACCTGGCATAGAAGCACGAGCACCTGAACGTACAGATAATAGAAGTGGGAACTCGCCACCTTTTGCATCAAATTTAGCGTTCATTGCTTTCTCTGTTGCTGCGATACCTGCCTCAACTTCTGCTTTCATAAGAGCAACAACCTCTTCTTTACCTTTAAGGTTATATTCTGTACACACATCAGTTGTGATAGTGAATCCTGCAGGAACAGGAACCCCAATAAGGTTCATTTCGGCAAGGTTAGCTCCTTTACCTCCCAACAAGTTTTTCATGTCGGCTTTACCTTCTGCTTTCCCGTCACCGAAGGTATAAACGCGTTTTACTTGACTCATGATATTTATTTTATTGTTAATAAATTATTTAACTCTTAGTGTTTGCAAAAACAGCAGACAAAGGTATAAAATAAATGCTGTTTTTAAAAGCAAAATTTGTTACCTTTTTGTTACGAATTTATTGATGATAACCATATTACACTATTTTGTGTTTGTAACCGGATTAATACCAGTTACAGAGCTCTAATGTGATATGATGTAATATGTTTAAATACACCTGTTTGCCAAACGTTTGAGAGATTGGTTTATCTCTGTTTATATAAATTATATATGTACTATTTGTTAATTACAGTAGCTATTTTACTGATATAATCTGCATATTACACTCCTTGCAGTTAAATTGTAGTCTGAAACTATCTTTACTGCTATTTATATACAGAGGCTCTTTATATACTCTTTCTGGCTTCTGATATTTTGGGCAGATATTAGCCATGAATTTCAAACAGTGTTTGGTTGTCATTACTACTCTGTTTTCGCTTTTCTTAAGTAGTTCAAAGCCACGTTCGGCAACTGCTGTATTGTGGTTGTTGTAGAACTGCTCGGCCATACTGTTTGTAACGTTACCATTGAATTTAAGCATCTTTTCAGGATGATCTGGAGTTAATGCTGATAGTTTGTAGTCTTCCGGGTGGTTGTTTTTTATTCTGCGTATTGTAAGCGAATTGAGAACCTCTCTGCGTAGCTGATTCATTACCGATGATGTTACAAAGGTATTAATAGGCTCTTCTACAATTATATCTGACACATTGTAAGGTGTACCTCCGGTTTTGGCAAACTGCGTTTCAAGTTGTGTTTTTAATCTTTCAGGGTTATTAACTGCATTGTACGATATCTCTTTTGAGTGCGATATGAGTGTATTATCTTCATCGGCTACAGTTGCTGTAATACTGTTTTGCGATACCGATATGGCAAACTTTATATTTATTTTACGTATTGTATCAGCACTCTTAAGTGTTTTATCAAACTCATGATTAAAATTTCTGTATAGCTCAGTTCCAACCTTTATCTGTGGTTGTCTGTTTGGGTATATCTTATCTTTGTTTGATCTGTTTACCTTTACACCTTCAAGCTCACCTTTTTTATTGAAGAAACATAAACCATCGCCGTTTGCCAGACTTTTATCTGTATCAATTGTAAAGTGATCTCTCTTAATAGAGGTAACTTTACCAATATACTCACCTTTTGATTTTGGCGTTTTTGGCGAAACAATATGTTTTGTTCTTCTGTTTGCAAAATAGTCTGTAAAGCCTCTGTTAAAACTCTTCTCCGGATCTGGGTCAAAATCAACTGTAGATATACCAGATGATGCTTTGATGAATCCGGAGTGTTTAGATATTACCAGGTCAAGTTGTTTTCTGTACCAACTTGTAACGTTTTTAACATAACTGATATCCTTTAATCTTCCCTCTATTTTAAACGATTTTATCCCAGCCAGGGCAAGCTGTTCAATATTCTTTGTATTGTTCAGGTCTTTTAACGATAGCAAGTGCGATTCAGGAATAATAGTTTCGTTGTTACTATCGGTCATACTATATCTTAGTCGGCAAGGTTGTCCGCACTCGCCACGATTAGCGCTTCGTTTGCCAATATAGTGACTCATGTAACATTGTCCGGAGTATGACACGCATAAAGCTCCGTGTATAAAGTACTCCAGTTCGATATTACTATTTGCCGAAACCTCTTTTATATTCTCTATGCTCAGCTCTCTGGCAAGCACAGCTCTTTGTAGTCCTTTTTGTTCAAAGAATTTAATCTTATTAATATCTATGTTGTGAGTTTGTGTGCTTGCATGTATAGCTATAGGCGGTAGATTCATCTCAAGAAGCGCCATATCCTGAATTATTATAGCATCAACTCCTATGTTGTATAGTTCGTGAATTAGTGCCTCAGCTCTTTCAAGGTCGTTGTCGTATAGTATGGTGTTTACAGTAACAAATACCTTGGCTCTGTATATGTGTGCATATTCAGTAAGCTCTTTAATGTCTTCTAAACTGTTGCCTGCAGCGCTGCGTGCACCAAACTCTTGCGATCCTATATATATCGCATCGGCTCCGCAATTGATTGCTGCTTTTCCGCATTCAAGATCTTTTGCCGGAGCTAATAACTCTAATTCAACACTCATTTGTAACCAAATTTTTTCAAATATAGTGAGAAAAGTATATTGTGTATAGGCTGATGCTCTATTAAAAGGTGTGATAATTGAAATGTTGACTAGTGAACAGTAATTTGTGATAAATTGAGTAGTTGTATATGTTGTTTCTATTGTTTTGATGTGTTAACTTTAGTGTGGCACATATAATATACTTATTATGGATATTATTGAAAAACTTAAATGGCGTTATGCCGTTAAGGAATTTAATACAAATCGGCATATTACGGTAAACCACGAGCAGACACTCCGTGAATCTATATTACTTACACCCTCGTCGTACGGATTACAGCCATACAGAGTTGTATGGATTAAGGATAGAGAGATTCGCAGAAATCTTATTCCATACTCATATAATCAGGATAAGGTTGCGGAATCGAATATCCTTGCGGTTATATGTTCTGAGACAAAGCTTGACGATAGTTATGTTGATAATTATATAGATAGGATAGGAGAGGTACGTGATATTCCAGTAGAGGAGCTGCAGGTTGTAGCAGATAGAATGAAACGTTCTTTAAAGGGTATGAGTGTTCAGGCAAAGCGTAACTGGGCAGGTAGGCAGGCGTATATTGTTTTGGGCAATTTACTTACAGTTGCAGCCGTTATAAATGTAGACGCATGTCCAATGGAGGGGTTTGTTAAAAAGGAGTATGATAGGATATTAGAGCTTGATAAATATGGTCTGCAATCTGAGGTAATTGTTTCACTTGGATTCAGATCGGCAAATGACAAATATCAATTTAATGAGAAGGTTCGTAAAAAAGAGAGTACCTTTTTTATAGATTTATAGTTACTTACGGTACCCGGGAGGGACCGTGATTTTGGAATCATACTATTCCCGGAGATATGATTAATGAGTTGTACACTAAAAATATGCAGATATGAGTGTTTCGTTAAAGTTCAGAAAATGCCCTGATTGTGGAGCAAGATTGAGTATTAAAGATATATTATATGTTTATCTGCTTTTTCCTGTAGAGTGTAATAGTTGTGGTAGTACAATAGTGCCACATAAACGTATATACCCGTTTGCATCGTTGCTATTTTTGGCGTTATTGTTTGGGGTAATGTTAAGGATTGGGGTTCCTGCTATTTATAATATCGAGAGTACTATTTTAAAGATATCGCTATTTTTTGGTGAGTTGTTTGTACTTACAATGTTTGTATCGTACCTGTTTAACTATTTTGTGCCGCTTGTAATAAAATCTAAAAAGGCGTAGGGACGTTTCTAAATTATACAAGGATACATATTTAATATTTATTTTCTGTTTTTCTATTTGTGAGTAATTGTATATTAATGATTGATTTTTAATCTCTTTTTATACTACTATATAAAAAAAGAGGACAGAAACCTGTCCTCTTAGTGCACTTATTTAATTTGTATATTGTATTCTAAGCTAATTACTTTACTTTATTTACAATCTCTTTGAAAGCAGCAGGATTGTTCATAGCTAGATCCGCAAGAGTTTTACGGTTAAGCTCAATACCAGCTTTTTTCATTTTACCCATAAATTCAGAGTAAGACATACCTTCAAGACGAGCTGCAGCATTGATACGCTGAATCCAAAGCTTACGGAATTGAATTTTCTTCTTCTTTCTGTCGCGGTAAGCGTATGTCAAACCTTTTTCAAGGCTGTTTTTTGCTACAGTTAGTACATTTTTTCTTGCACCAAACTGACCTTTAGTCTGCTTAAGTACCTTTTTTCTTCTTGCACGAGATGCAACTGTGTTTACTGATCTTGGCATTTTTCTAAAAGTTTATGAATGAATAGCGTTCCACTCCAGTTGGAATCTTGTACTGCTATTTCACTCGGTTAAAAAATTGTGTTATACTAAAATTTGTATAACGATTTTACTTCATACAAAGTAACAACTTAGCGTTACTCTCATCAGCCTTATGTACTTCACCGAAGTATGTAAGGTTTCTTTTTCTCTTTGTAGATTTTTTTGTCAAGATATGGCTTTTATAAGCATGTTTTCTCTTGATTTTTCCGCTTCCAGTCAAAGTAAATCTCTTCTTTGCGCTGGAATTTGTTTTCATTTTTGGCATTCTTCTTCTTTTTTATAGGTTCTTATAAATAAAAATAAGTGCTTATTTCTTTTTAATAGCTTTAGGAGCAATAAACATAGTCATACGTTTTCCTTCAAGTTTTGGCATGCTCTCTACCTTACCTATCTCTTCAAGAAGCTGAGCAAAACGTAAAAGCAATATTTCGCCTTTCTCTTTAAACAGAATAGTTCTTCCTTTAAAGAATACATAAGCTTTTACTTTAGCACCCTCCTGAAGGAATTTTTCAGCATGTTTTAACTTGAAGTTAAAATCATGATCGTCTGTGTTTGGTCCAAATCTTATCTCCTTAATAACAACTTTAGAAGCTTTTGCTTTAAGCTCTTTTTGCTTCTTCTTTTGTTGATACAGGAACTTTTGATAATCAACAACCCTACAAACAGGCGGGTTTGCCGATGGAGATATCTCCACCAAATCCATCTCTAAATCTTCAGCAATTTTTTTTGCTTCATCAAGATTATAGATTCCGGGATTTTCAACGTTATCCCCTACGATACGAACTACCTGAGCTCTGATTTTATCGTTTATCTTATGTTGAGCTTGTGGCTCCGGCTGTGGGAAACGTCCTCTTGGGCGTCTTCTAATTGGTCCAGCTATGACTTTGTCCTCCTAATTAAATTAAACTTATCTTTTCTAAAATTTGCAGCAAATATATTAATTTTCTTTTACTTCAATGAGTTTTTTTACCTCTTCTTGTATATAAGATGCGAAACTTTCTACTGTCATTGCGCCTAAATCGCCTTCTCCCTGTTTTCTAACAGAAACAGTACCTTCATTTTGTTCTTTCTCACCTACAATTAAAAGATACGGAATTTTTTTCAATTCGTTGTCACGAATCTTCTTTCCAATCTTCTCATTTCTGTCGTCAACAATACACCTTACATCGTTTGAGCCGAATGTTTCAGCAATCTTGTGTGCATACTCATTGTACTTCTCACTAATTGGCAAAATAACTGCCTGCTCAGGAGTAAGCCACAATGGAAATTTACCCGATGTATGCTCAATAAGAACAGCAACAAATCTCTCCATTGATCCAAACGGTGCTCTGTGAATCATTATTGGTCTGTGCTTTTTGTCATCAGTACCTGTGTACTCAAGCTCAAATCTCTCCGGAAGGTTATAGTCTACCTGAATTGTTCCAAGTTGCCATGATCTTCCCAGAGCATCCTTAACCATAAAGTCAAGTTTTGGTCCGTAGAATGCAGCCTCACCGTACTCAACAACTGTCTCTAAACCTTTCTCGGCTGTAGCTTCAATAATTGCATTTTCAGCCTTGTCCCAGTTCTCTTCTGTACCAATATATTTATCTCTGTTAACCTTATCTCTTAACGATATCTGAGTAACAAAGTTTTCGAAGTTAAGTGTTCTGAATATGTAAAGAACAATATCAATAACTTTCTTAAACTCATCCTTAAGCTGATCCGGACGACAGAATATATGTGCATCGTCCTGAGTAAATCCTCTTACCCTTGTTAAACCATGTAGCTCACCACTCTGCTCGTATCTGTATACTGTACCAAACTCTGCAAAACGTACCGGAAGATCTTTATATGATCTTGGCTTAGCCTTAAAAATCTCGCAGTGATGCGGACAATTCATAGGCTTAAGAAGAAATTCTTCTCCTTCAGCAGGTGTATTTATTGGTTGAAATGAATCCTCACCATATTTTGCATAGTGACCAGATGTAACATAAAGCTCTTTCTGACCAATGTGCGGAGTAATAACAGGCTCATAACCATATTTTTTTTGTACAGTTTTCAGGAAGTTCTCAAGACGCTCTCTAAGCATAGCACCTTTTGGTAACCATAACGGAAGTCCCTGACCAACACGTTGCGAGAATGTAAACAATTCAAGCTCTTTACCAATCTTACGGTGATCTCTCTTTTTAGCCTCTTCAAGCATAACAAGATACTCTTCAAGAAACTTCTGTTTTGGGAATGAGATTCCATAAACACGTGTAAGCTGTTTGTTTTTTTCATCACCTCTCCAGTATGCACCTGCAATACTCATAAGCTTAATAGCTTTAATGTATGAAGTATCTGGTAGGTGTGGTCCGCGACAAAGATCTGTAAAGTTACCCTGCTTGTAAAGAGTAATAGTACCATCCTCAAGCTCGCTAATAAGCTCAAGTTTATACTGATCATCTTTTTCAGTAAAGTAGTTCAGAGCCTCTTGCTTTGATATATCTTCTCTTGTATATTTGTTTTTAAGTCTGGCAAGCTCAATCATCTTTTTCTCAATTGCCTGCAAGTCTTTTTCAACAATAACCTCTCCTTCCGGAAGGTCTACATCATAATAAAAACCATTCTCAATGCTTGGTCCAATACCAAGCTTTACGCCAGGATAAATAGCCTCCAGTGCTTCGGCCATAAGGTGTGCCGATGAGTGCCAGAATGCATGTTTTCCTTCAACATCGTTCCAGGTATTAAGCTTAATGGTGGCATCAGTAGTGATAGGACGCGTCAAATCATAAACTTCATCGTTTACCGTTATTGACAATACATCTTTAGCAAGTCTGTTACTTATGCTTCGAGCAATCTCTAATCCGTTTACACCGGACTCATATTCTCTAACACTCTGATCCGGTAGTGTAATCTTAATCATACTATATGCCAGTTAAAATTTTTTCTTCGTAACCGCAAAGATAGTTATAATATTATAATAATATACCCTATTATGCTATTTGTGGGTATTTGCAGTAAATTTTATTTTATATCACCGTTATCTGCTCATTTTAATTGTTTGGCACCATTGTTATTTACTACAGCTGTAAAAATGTATGTAAGCTGTAATTTATAAAGATATATTTCACTCAATTGATTTAGAATTATAAATTTGTTTCTTTATATAATGAGCAAACAACTATTAACATTATAACTATTAATTATGAGGAAGATTTTATCTCTACTGATGATTAGTGCTGTATGTTTTACAGCAATAGCACAAGAGGGTAAGCGTATTACCCTTGAAGATATCTATAAGAAGGGAACATTCAGAGCCAAATCTGTATATGGTTTGAGATCGATGAATGATGGTGAACATTATACTGTTGTTGATCGTGGTACAACAATAAAAATGTTTGATTATGCTACCGGTAAAAAGGAGTTTACAATTATGGGTGCAGAGATTCTTAAGAAGGCGAATCTTAGGTATTTTGCAGATTACTCATTCTCATCTGATGAGTCTAAGATATTGATATCTACAGATGTTAAACCTATCTACCGACGCTCATATACAGCAGAGTATTATGTGTACTACAGAAGTACGAGAGAACTTAAAAAGCTTAGTGATAACGGTGCACAGATGGCTGCAACATTCTCGCCAGATGGTAAAAAGGTGGCATTTGTACGTGAAAATAACGTCTTTGTAAAAAATCTTGAATCGGGAAAAGAGACTAAGGTTACAACAGATGGCAAGTTTAACCATATAATTAATGGTGCCTGTGATTGGGTATATGAAGAGGAGTTTGGTTTTGCAAAAGCATTCTGCTGGTCGCCGGAGGGTGATAATATAGCATTTTACAGATTTGATGAGAGCAGGGTTAAGGAGTTTGAAATGATGGAGTATAAAGGAGCATTGTATCCTAAAGCTTATCGTTTTAAATATCCAAAGGCAGGAGAGGATAACTCAATAGTATCAATACATGTATATAATCTTGCATCGGGTAAAACTACCGAGATGAATATAGGAGATGAGACTAATCAGTATATCTCTCGCATTAAGTGGTCGGCTGTACCGGGAAAACTTGCTATGATTCGTCAGAACAGATTGCAGAATAATGTAGAGATTTTGCTTGCAGATGCTGCAACGGGAGAGTCAAAGATTTTATATAATGAGACAAATAAGCGTTATATTACTGAGGTAACAGATAATTATGTTACGTTCTTGCCAGAGAATAAGCAGTTTATTATAACAAGTGAGCAGGACGGATGGAATCATATCTATCTGTACGGTGCAGATGGTAAGAAGATACGTCAACTTACAAAAGGAGAGTGGGATGTAACAGACTTTATTGGTTATGATCCGGCTAAGAAGCAGGTGTATTATGAGTGTGCACGTATATCACCAATGACTCGTGATATATATAGAGTGCGTTTGAATGGTAAAAGAGATACCAGACTTACAAAGAAACAGGGAAAAAACAGTGCCGTATTCAGTAAAGGATTCAAATATTACATAAACTATCACTCTACACTAAACAGCCCTAATTACATATCGTTATTTAACAAAAAAGGTGCAGAGATAAGAGTTCTTGAAGATAATAGTGTACTTAAAGCTAAGCTTGCAAAGTATCCTAACCTTAAGAGGGAGTTTATTAGTATTGTTACAGAGGATGGTATTGATCTTAACGCATGGATACTTAAACCTCACGATTTTGATGCATCTAAACAGTATCCAGTTCTTATGACACAATATAGCGGACCTAATTCGCAGCAGGTGTTAGACAGATTTGAGTATGGATGGTATCACTATCTTGCACAGGAGGGCTATATTGTTGTTTGTGTTGATCCGAGAGGTACTGGAGCACGTGGTGAGGAATTCAGAAAGATGACTTACGGACAGCTTGGTAAATATGAGGTTCAGGATCAGATTGCTGCAGCACGTTATTTGAGTAATCTGAAATATGTAGATGGTAGTAGAATTGGTATCTGGGGGTGGAGTTATGGTGGGTTTATGTCATCTGCTTGTCTGTTTAAGGGTAACGATATTTTTAAGGCAGCTATTGCTGTTGCTCCTGTAATTAACTGGCGTTATTATGACAGTGTTTACACTGAGCGTTATATGGGACTGCCACAAGATAATGCTTCAGGATATGATGATAACTCACCAATTAACCTTGTAGATGGTTTTAAGAGCGGTAAATATCTGCTTATTCACGGAACAGGTGACGATAATGTACATGTTCAGAATGCATGGACACTTGTAGAGAAACTGGTGCAGAAGAACAAGCAGTTTGAGATGCAGTTTTATCCTGATCGTAATCATGGTATTTACGGAGGAAATACCAGAATACATCTTTACAAACGAATGTCGGATTTTGTTTTTAACAATCTATAATATTAAAAAAGCGGCCGAGGCCGCTTTTTTGTCTTCTAAGTTTAAGATAACATTCTATCTAACTCTGTTTTTATTAAATTACCTTCAGGACCTGGTGCTTTTTTATTGTATAGCCTACCTGTTTTATCAAATATCAGATATCTTGGTATGGTTTTTACATTCAATTTCTTCAATAGAGTAGAATTTTTACTGTTTGTAATAATATAGTTCTGGCAACCATCATTAAGATCTTCTTTGTTTATTGCGTCTCTCCATGGTTTGTCCTTATCGCCAAGAGCTAGATATATGAAAGTTATATCGCTGTTTTTGTATGTAGCTCTCAGTTTTTTTGCATGTGGCATTGCATTTCGGCAAGGTTTGCACCAGCTAGCCCAGAAATCGATGTATATAACTTTACCTCTGTTGCTATGTAGTATATCTTTTAGTGTTAATTCTTTACCATCTAACGACTCAAGATGTAGTTCTGAATAATCCGTATCAAACAGAGCTATATCTTTTGATTTTAGATTGACTATGAAGGTTGTGTCGTTTGTAACAGACAGGTATTTCCCAGTATAATTATTTGCATCCACATCTGAGAAACAGTCATAAATACTCTTTAGATATCCGGCAAGAAGAAACTGTTTTGTTTTAGGAGGGACACCCTCTTCTGAGGATATATTATCGAATATTGTTCTGAAATCTCTGCAAATACCACAACCTGCTTTTACTATCTTAACATTATCTCTGCTTGATTCAATAGTTGAGTAAACATTTACAAAATCTCTATATGAGGTAAGAGATAACAAGTTGTCGTTAAATTCTCTTCTGCATGCTGTTAAAAATGAATCTCTTTTTATACTATTCTTGCGATCTGTTTTTGTGAAAATTTTATAGTTAAGTATTAACTCTTTATATCTTAGTTGTGTTTTTAAATAGTTGTAATATTCCGATTCCAGCTGTCCTGTATTGTTTAAAGAGTCAACAACAGAGGTGAATGATTTGATATATTTTCTGTAATTATCAGTAGTGTTTGTAAACGGTACATAGTATGATTTATCTTCATCTGTCAGATTGCCATATCTCTTATTACGCCAACTAAGCATCAGGTAGTGCATTGATGATATATAGTTGAGTGCGTCGGTATTAAAGCACGATGTACGATTAGGAAATATATTATGTATATTATACAGATATGTTAGCTTGTAGCTTGTTTTACTAGTAAGAGTTGGGTATGACAGGGTATCGTAACTAACCATTACGGTATCACCACTTTTAATCATATAGTACATATGATCAATGCATCTGTAATTATGTTTAATCTCAATATATTTGCGGTTATCTCTGTTGATTATTAAGGTATCAGAGTCTTTGACAGGAAGATAATTAATATTGATATTTGAACTGTTAATATAACTGATATACTCCTTTTTTGGAGTCTCACTAATAATCTTACCATTGTAGGTTGTTAATTTGTTCTGATCTACAGGGTTTTTAAATATTATTACTGTATCTCCTTGTTGTTTGGTGTTTTCTCTGTTACATGATGTAAATATAAATAACATTAACAGTGTAACAGTAAAATTGAATCTTCTCTTCATATGTTTTATATAGTTTTAGTTTCTATACAGAGTAAAGGTATTTGTGTTATCCTTAGAAAGGGATTTAAGTTCATACCTGTTTATTATGTTTAGATACTACTAATATATAATTAATACGAGAAAGCTGTTTCTTATACAGAAAAATATTCCCTAACGTGGTAGCTCGCCACTTTTATATATGCTCCACATATTATTAAGAAAATCGTTTCTCTGCCCTGATATAAAGTTTTTCGCAATAAGTTCAAAATCGTCTGAGACATACGCTGCAAGATCGCTGTTTAGTGTTATGTTATATACCTCATTAAATGCAATTTCGCTTATCTCATTAATATCATCTAACATTAAACCGTATGACTTGACAACAGGAGCGATATCATTCTTTGCAACAAACCATCTGTTTTCAAAGTCAGGAGTATCTCTATAGTTCAGATAGTCATCGTAATCGTGACTTTTCCATTTTAGGGTTTCTATCAATAGATCTGTATTATACATCTCCTCTTTTAATTTAGCAAGGTTTTCCATCTGTTTAGAATATTTAATTTTTTTAAGGATATACACAAAAAAACTGCTCTTTTAATAGTATTAAGGATTTGTGTTTTGCCTTAAAATAACACGACAAGGTTACCTGTAGTGTTTGAATAAGTATAGTGTAATATGAACTAAAAGTATCCATTTTGATATTAAAAACAGAGGCTGTATTTGTTCCTATTTATCTATTGATAAAGGTAGTATTAGCTATAGCGTGTAGAGTATTGCTATTTATTATACTGGATTATAAAATATTGGCTGTAAGCTATGGCTGTTAGCGGTTATGTGTTGTGTAGAGTTGTTGTAGGGTATATGTAAAGAATATGTTTATTTTTAGCTGTGCTAATATAGTAGTGTATTTAACAGAAATAAAAGAGGATCTTAATCCTCTTTTATATAGATCAGGATAATTACTCCTCAGAATACATCTCCGGAGTGACTGTAATTTTTGCGACGAATTTACCGTCCATATCAACATAGCTATATGTTAAAGTAACACCTTTGTCTCGGAACTGCTTAAGGTCAGGATTGGTTTTTACACTATTTATAATTGGTGGTTTCATGGTTTCCTTAAAATATTCAACATCAATAGAGTCTTTTGACAAGTTACTCATTCTGTAGTTGTATTGAAATATCCTTCCGGGAAGTATTGTAGTATTGTTTAATGTTGTTTCACTATCCACTACCATTGGACAGTTTTTATTTATCTCATTTGAAGCTTGTTTTAGAATATCGTCAAATGATTGTGGTGCAAAAATAACCAGTTTCATAAAAAGTGCTATACCTATTGTGGTAGCTATACCAATCATTGCGGCTAAAGCCTTTTTACTGTTTTTCTCTTTTTCCATATTTTTTTTATATAAATTAGATTTTGCTTTGAACTAAATGCACTCTTATTATATTAAAATAATTAATGCTCTTTATTGCCTTTCCATTCATTCTCGCAATCGAAGCAGTAGTAACTTTTTTTGAATAGTGGCAATGGAATCCCCAACAGAAATATAGATAACAGAGTGGCATATCCTGCCTGTTTTTTCTTAACCACATTGTCAGAACCACAATATCTGCAGATTAATTCTTTGTTATTTTTTGTCATTATAGATGTATGTGTAATAGCATATAAAAAGCAGATCTATTGCATTCGCAGTAACCATATAGTTAAAGGTATTGCAACTATAATAAGTATTATTGCAATAAGCATTATTACTCTGAACTCAAAAACAGTATTACCTATTAATGGGAACTTAGACGTAAACCTGTCAAGAGAGCTATGTGTTTTATTATCAGTGTTAGATTGTTCTTTAATATACCCCGATTTTATAAGTATAATTTCAGCCTTTTCAACATCAGATTCTCTTACTAGCATCTCAACACCACCAATAGCATTAGAGTAGAAGTTGTGAACCTGAGTGGTCAATTCATTTGTAATTTGCACATCTATACCTTCTGACTCAAGTTTTGCCTTTGCCATATGAGCCTCATGAGGATAGGTAAACGAGATAACAGTAATCCAGTCCTGCATATGTTTAGTTTATTATATTAAAAGATCTGCTTATAATACACTTTTTAAAAGTGTATTTGTAAAGCGTGCAAATTTAACAAAATCTTTATTATAAGTTGTACAGGTAATCTTATTTAATAGATATATTTGATATGTAACAAAAAGGGAATTTAAATGCGTATTGCTATACAATATATTTTAATTCTGAAACTGAACAATAAAGAAAGCAAATTGCAAACCATCATAAAGAGCGTGCGATATTATTAGAGGTAATAATCTGCGGTACTTGTAGAAGTATATACATATTACAACACTTTTTAAACCTATAGATATAATACCTGCGGTTCCCTGATAAAGATGAGAAACACCAATAAGCATTGATGTTAATAGAATTACAATAGTGTGCCAACCTTTGTTGTTATTCACATTCCATAGACATTTTAGCATAAAAACCCTTGACAACTCCTCAAATAGTGCAATACCAATCCACAACACCGGACCAAACCAGATAACCATAAGTAATGGATTGTTTGCCAGATCAATCATTGTATTAATAAGTTCTCTATTTGGCGGGTTGTTGTTAGGTATCCATTGGTAAAGTGTTGCCCTCTCTATAAAAAACATAATAAAGTAGACAGCGGTTAATCCTATACCTGTTAAAATATCAATATACCATATACCTTTTCCTGAGTTGAATGTCTGCTTAAAGGAGCTCTCTATCAGATATCTGTTTAGTAATATAATAAGAAGACTTATTCCACCACCAATAATAATGGGATATATGGTCATATCGGTTGTAGAGAAGTTCTCGGTTTGAGTTAACCTATACCATATCATTACAATATTTACAGGTAGTATTGCAATTGATATTGCCAGAATATTTCTTAATGTTTTGTTCATATAAAATCTATTCAATAAAACTTCGTTTTATGTTCTCAGGTAATCTTGCCAATATCTCGTAATTCATTGAGTTATTCATCTCAGCAAATGACGAAAAAGAGATCTCTGTGTCGCCATCTTTACCAATCAGAACAGCCTGATCTCCAATTTTAACATTAGGTATATTTGTAATATCGCACAGAATCATATTCATATTA
Organism: Bacteroidales bacterium UBA6680; assembly: GCA_002454955.1. Taxonomy (GTDB): domain Bacteria; phylum Bacteroidota; class Bacteroidia; order Bacteroidales; family UBA6680; genus UBA6680. The sequence goes on along the minus strand of DKJY01000036.1, from coordinate 9,318 downwards.
ACGCTACCAATTACAGGGGCTTTTTGTCCGTTTATTAGTATGTGCCCGTTATTACTTAACGATCTGCTATAACCATTTGTGTATCCAACAGGAACAATGCCAATATATGTCTCTTTTAATGCCTGAAAGCTCATTCCGTAACCAACAAATTCGCCCTCGGATACCTTTTTTACAGATATTAATTGTGAGTTCCAGCTTAGTACACGTTCAAGTGGATCTGTTCTGTCTTTTTTACGATGAATATATTGTATAAACGATTCTTTGGTAGGCCAGTAGCCGTATATTAGTATTCCGGTACGTACCAAATCCATTCTGGTATCAGGATAGTTTATTGTAGCAGCCGAGCTTGCAACATGTTGTATTTCTGAGTATATATTGTATTTGTTTAGCAATCTAACCCTACTCTTAAATACCTTAATCTGTTTGCGTATTCTTGTATAGTTAGCAATGCTTTCAGCACCTGCAAAGTGGGTTGTAATACCTTTTATAATAAGATTCTCTGGGTTGCTGTTAATAATTGCTATAGCCTCTTTTAGTTTGTTAAGAGGTAATCCGGTTCTGTTCATCCCTGTCTCAACATCTATATGTATTATAGCTTTATGATTCAGCTCTTTTGCAGTGTTAATTGCTTTGTTCAGTTCATCCAGACCAGAAACATAGAACTCTATATTATTTCTTACAATCCATTTATAATCATTATCGTATACAAAACCCATAATCATTATGGTTGAATCCTCTGTTCTGGCATAAAAGGCATCTTTAGCTTCTGGCGAAGAGTATACTGAGAAATGATTAATACCCATTCGTTCAAGAACAGGGATTACTATGTGTGTACCGTGTCCATATGCATTGCCCTTTACAACAGCAGATATAATAGTCTTTTCGTCTAACAGAGATCTTATAAACCCTATGTTTTTTCTAAAAGCTTTGCAGTTTAGTATTATTTCAGAGGTACTTGTCATTAACGTTAGAATTTAAGAATTAGTAGTGGATCAGGACATATCTCTTTATACATCTCAATCTCTTTTTTATTACATACACCAGCAAAATCGCCATAGTTATCTGCTATATCAGATATAATTTGAAAATGTAGATGAGGCGGCCAGTTACCATTCTCAGTATCATTTCCGAGTTCAGCAAAAACCTCTCCGGAGCATATATATTGTCCGGTCTCTATATTGCTTATAGAGCTTTCTGAAAGATGACCATAAAGAGTGTAGAATACAACATTGGCCAATGAGTGCTCAAGTATTATTGTAGGACCATAATCGCCAAAGGTTGTGTTGTTTTTAAAGCTGTGAATTTTACCATTAAGAGGAGCTCTTACCGGAGTGTATTCATCGCACCATATATCTATTCCAAGATGAATAGTTCTTGCATCATCTCCACCGCCAAAGTGCTCACTCTTCTGATATATACCTCTGTTCTCCATATATCCGCCAACAGCAATCTTTTTATTAGATCGATTTAATTCGCCTTTAATGTATTGTGCCAGTGTATCGGTATTGCTATATATATGTTCAGGTATAGATCTGTTACTTACAGACAGGTCAAGTTTTAGTATATCCTCCTCTGTAATATCAAACAGAAACATATTACTAAACTCATCTCTATGTCTGGTAAGTATATCTTTTAATTGTGTCATAGGTTTATCTTCCTTTTATTTAGATTAATAGTTTATCTGATTAATAATCTCTTTAAACATATCTATTCCTGTCTTAATTATATCGTCAGGGAAATCGTAGTCAGGATTGTGTAGTGCTGGTTGTGTAGTGCCAGATCCTAAACCAAAGAAACCTCCACTATACTTTTGTGTAAAGTATCCAAAATCTTCTGACCATTTGTATGGTGAGTTAAGTTTTTTGGTACTATAGCTATTCTTGTCTGATGCATTCAGAATGTACTCAATACACTCCCTGCTATTTGTAGTTGCCGGAAATATTTCAGAGTACGATATGTCATGCTCTAACCCCTCTCTGTTGGTAATGTCTGCGATTACATTCTCGGCCTCATGTGTTAATATATCCAGATCACGATTGGTAAATGCCCTGAGTGTTGCTCTCATCTCTGCATATCCGGGCGATGTCCCAAACGCAATCTCTCCCAGATTTATATGAACAATGGTTAAAAGAACTGTTTCAGAAAACATATTACTCTTCACCGACCTGATAACCTCAAACTGTTTTATAATATCGGCTATGGCATTAGCCGGACTTATTCCCATCTCGGGCTCTGCTGCATGTGATGTTTTTCCGGTTAGTCTAATTGTCATCCCTTTAGATGCCGATGCAAATGTGTTCTCTTTGTATAGTATTGTATGCTTATTTTCGCCCGGAATATTGTGCAGGGCAAATATATAATCGGGTTCTAGATCGTTAAAATTACTATCCTGCAGAACCTCATATGCACCCTCTCCGGTCTCCTCGGCAGGCTGAAATAACAGTATTACACGTCCACTCTTTGGGGGATTATTATGTAGCTCTTTTGCCAGACCAGATACAATAGCCATATGACCATCGTGTCCGCACAGGTGTGCAATGCCGTCTTTTTCAGATTTGTAATCGATGGCATTAATCTCTTGAATTGGTAAACCATCCAGTTCAGATCTTATCATTGTTGTTTTGCCATTGTTACCACTATCAAAAACAAATGCACGTCCCGTTTTTCCTAATCGTACTGTTTGGGTAGGAGACAGGGGCATAATAAAAGATTCTATCTTCTCTGCTGTATGGTGTTCCTGTCCGGATAACTCAGGATTGCGATGCAGGTACTGTCTTAGTTGTTTAATATCATTCATTATCTCTTTTTTGTTAATAGTGCAACAATAGTGTATGTGAGTGCCGATGCTGTAATACCAAATATATTTGCATCTAGCCCCAATGGGAGCTCCTGATATACAGTTGTTAAAGTTACGGTTACAGAACCACCCGTTATCATTGATATTATGGCACCATTAGCATTTGGTCTTTTTCCGTACAGAGCAAACAGTACAGGAATAAATAGTCCTGATACCATAAAGGCATACGAATATAACATCAGATCCAGAACATTTGTCATGTTTGAGGCTAATAACAGAGCCAGAGAGCCAATAGTAATGGTTATAATCTGCGATGTTCTTAGTTGCGATTTTGCATCCTTTCTGAACCTGAATATCTTACTAAGTATATCTGTTTGCATATTACCCGAAGCGGCCATAAGACAGCTATCTGCAGTAGATAGTATAGCAGAGAAGTATGCCGATAACATTAACCCCATTAGTCCAACGGGCAATACAGAGTTTAATAATACCGGGAGCCCCATCTCTGCGTCCATTCCAGTTTGAGGTGTATATCCAATATTGACAAACATACCACGCTCCATTGCAACTCTGGCTAGCAGACCAAGAAAGACACCCATAAAAGCCATTAGAGGCCACTCAAACAGACCAGCTATAAACCAGGCTTTTTTCGCTTGTTTTTCATCTCTTGAGGCATATATTCTCTGATAGAGGGTCATACCAACAAACCATATAGGAATTATTGTTACAGTATAGTTTACAATGTCCTGCCAAGGTATATTTGTTATAGATAGAAATTCATCTCCGAGTGTAGATTTAATAACATCATAGCCGCCAACAGCAGAATACGATACAGGTATACCTATAAGAATAAGTCCTGACATAAGTATTATCCACTGTATGGTATCGGTATATATTACAGCCTTAAGCCCGCCTATACCTGTATATATTACAGCAATAATTCCCATAAATATTAGAGCTGTCTGTATATCTATTTGCTGAAATGTTGCTGAAGCAAGTTTGGCGCCTGCCAGTAGTTGTGAGCTTGTAAAACCAATATAACCTATAGCTGATATGATACCTGCAATCAGGGCTACCTTGTTGTTATAGAAGTGTTCGAATATTTGAGGGAATGTAAAGAACTTATGCTTTGATGACAGTTTGCTTATTACCGGAATTAATATTACAGCACTTATCCATGCTCCTGCTAATCCTGTAAACAGCATCCACGAACCTGCAATACCTAATGTAAAACCTAAACCTCCAAGACCAATTGAAAACCCTCCGCCAACATCGGTTGCTACAACAGATAACCCTATGTGCCAACTACCTAATGATCTTCCTCCAACATAATAATCATCGATGTTTTTATTCTTTCTGAAGAAGTATACACCTATACCCAGCATAAGAGCAAAGTATACTATAAATATTATTATATCGATAATACTCATATAAACAGCATTAAATGGCAGATAGTTAAATGTATAGAATATTTGAGTTAAATCCTAACAGTTATAAGCTATTTGTTTCTTAGAACAAACTATTGCAATATTCTATTTGATATTAGCCTATATCTAATAGGCTATATATGTTAACAGCTATTCTTATATCGTTTACTATTGTCATATACGAGCTATAGCTAACTGATATTTTGCAGATAAAATAATGCTAAAGCTCGTATATGTTGTAGTTTATTTTATTATTGTCAGTACTTTCTCTAATATTAAATTAAATTTTGTCGGCTTTTCTATCATCGGATAATGTCCGGTTGCAGAGATGCTTTCTACGTGAAAGCCATTCTTACAATGACTTCTTAGTCCGGTTTTATTTGTTGGAAAACCATTACTGTTTATTAAGTATAACTTATAATTAAGTTGTTCTAATCTTTGTGCATTGGTATAAGCATATCTCATTTGATTCATAAATGTTGCATAGCCAATAACAGAATTACTATCTGTAAAATCAGCTTTTACTTTGTTTCTCACCTCCTCTGAAGTAGTTGAGTGAAAAAGCATCATATCTGCATATGCAGGTGCTGAGTTTTTAAAATCATTTTCGAGCATTGGAAAAAAATCTGTCATCTGCTTAATCTGTTCTGGTGTAAATTCAACGTCAATAAATTTGAAATTGTCAACACCAACAATGCCTGCTATCTTAGGATTATTGCTTAATGCAGTTTGTAACATAATTTCGCCTGCCATAGAATGTCCAATTATTATAACTCGTTTAAGATTCATTGTGTCAATAAAGGCTATTACATCATCGGCATATTCTTCAATTGTCCAGTTGGTTCTTTTGGCTCTGGATTTGCCAAAACCCGGCAGGTCAATTGCGTAAACAGTGTAATCTTTAGAGAAGTATTCTATTTGATTTTTCCAATAAGCTCCGCTAATACACCAGCCATGTAAAAACAGAAGTGTTGTGTTGCCTTGTCCTTGCTCAAAATAGTTTATCTCAACCTGTTTGTCTCTGATTGTAATCTGCTTTGCTGTCATTCTTCTTTGTGTTTGTGCCTTGCTTATACTTACAGAAAGTGAAGCAATAGCGATTAATAGAATTGCTTTTTTATTCATTTTTGTTTGAATTTGAAGCAAAATTAAAAGGCACATAGGACAGCCCTTTGTCAGGGGTTTAAAGATAATCTTTCCGAACGGTCTTCTAAATAGCGTTCAAAGCTGAAAGTTTTGTCTGGTTTGAAATGGGTTTGCTGTAATTTTAGTTCTTTTATTCTGTCAAGACGAAATTCTCTAATCTCTTGTCGCAACTCACAAAAGGCAATAGTTGACCAAACAGCACCACTAAAATAGACAGCATAAGGTTGTATTATTCGTTCAGTTTGTTGTTTCTCACCTCTTGATTGGTATCTTATCTTCAGTTTTTGATTCTCTGTAATTGAATGTTGAATAGTGTCTAAGTATAAACTTGTTGGCGCCCACGGCTCCTGAAATCCGATTCTGGAGTTTAAAAATTCCAGTTTGTCTTTGTCCTTAATCGATAAAACCGCTTTTATCTTTATAAGAGCCGATTCGTAATTATTTGTAAGAGAACTCTCGGTATGGTAGTTTAAAATCTTACCAGTTGTTACCAAGGCTCTGGCTTCTTCCATTGTGAACATTACTGGTGGCAACCTATAACCTTCAACAATGAAATATCCTTTACCCTCTTCTTCAGCAATAGGAACTCCTGCAAGTCTTAATGTTTGAATATCTCTGTAAATTGTCCTGTTTGTAACCTCAAATCTATCTGCCATCTCTCGTGCTGTGACTATTTTCTTAGATTGAAGTTGTATTAATATACTTGTTATTCTGTCTAATCTATTCATAGCTTAAATTACCATCAATGGTAAATTGTGTTATTAGTTACAGATTGCACCCTTTTTTACAGTTAACTCACTATATAGTTTGTTCTGCTTGCAAAGCTAAAATATAAATCTACGTAAGAGAAAAATAGCAACAACTTCTTTATGGATGGTATCTGTGACGTTGCCATTATCAAATTGCTAACATATTCTGTTTTGTACTAGATACAAGCTATAGCTAATTAGATACAGTACGGATAGGATATAAATAAAGTTTGTATTATAGGGGGGCTGCTTATTTCTATAATTTAAAGAATAGAGGTATATGTAGTCTGTATATATTGTCAGTAAAAAGTTCTCTGCCTTATTCTGTCTGGCAGAGAACTATTTCATTAACACTTTGTGTTTTCTATTTTTTCTTTAATACCTTATCTAAAACGGTATCTTTATCAAGTTTCTTTGTACAGAAAAACCAATCCTTACAGTCAATCTCACTATCTTCCATTCTGTCTTTAGCTGTGCCACAAGAACCAGCAGGTCCAATAATTACATCATCACCTGGTCTCCAATCGGCAGGAGTTGCAACACCAAATTCATCAGCAGCTTGCATTGCTATAAGTGCTCTGTATAACTCATCAAAATTTCTACCCAGACTAAGAGGGTAATAGATAATGGCACGAATAATTCCTTTTGGATCAACAAAGAATACTGCTCTAACTGCTTTAGTTGAATCTTCATTTGGCTGAATCATGCCATACTTTTTGGCAACATCCATTTTGATATCTTCAATTAAAGGGAATGTTACCTCAATATCCTTCATTCCTTTGTATTCAATCTTCTCTTTAATTGTACGTAACCATGCAATATGACTGTATAATCCATCAATCGAAAGCCCGATTAACTCACAGTTTGCTTCATTGAATTTATCCTCCAAATGAGCAAATGTCATAAACTCAGATGTACAAACAGGGGTAAAATCTGCAGGGTGACTAAATAAGATAGCCCATTTCCCTTTGTAGTCAGAAGGGAAGTTAATGTCTCCTTGAGTTGTTACTGCTTTAAATTCTGGTGCAGGGTCGCCAATTCTTGGCATACTTACTACTTCTTGTTCTAAATTTTCCATTTTATTAATATTTATGAATTTAACATTTGTCAAAAGTTCCGTTTACCTGAACTGCAAAATTTTTAATATGAAATCCTTTAATTCTCTTCTTATTAAAGTGATTTTTCAATAATTCATTTAATTCTTCATCAATATAATCCTCAATCAAATCACACTCTATACAGTATAAGTGATGGTGGTGTTCTGTAAATCCGTCATATCTCATTTTTCCGGCTTCAGTTGTCACTTTCTTAATAATATTGTGTTCAACAAGTGCATCTAAAACTTTATATATTGTACCAATTGCAATATTGGGCTGACTTTCTTTAATATGGTCTGCAATATTTTCGGCAGTTGGGTGATTGTTTAAGCTATATATAGCTTCCAGTATAGCAACCCGCTGAGGAGTAACTTTTAACCCTTTATTTGCAATCTCTTCTCTAATTTTTTCTATTTCCATAGTTTATTAAATAAGAATGATTCTCCTTTACAACATAGATTCACAGCAAATGTTTATTTGCAGATGATCTTTTTTGCAAAAAAGCTAACTAAAGGATTATGAAACTTAGGCTGTATTGTGCTTACGGTTACAATAACCGTAACCTTTTTTATACCTACTTCTACTGGAATAAAACAGCAAATGACAATTTGATTGTAGCCTCTCTTAGCGTAGAATGAAGAAGAAGATAATATGTAGAAAGTTTCTGGTTAATGTAGTACAATACAGAAAACATGTCTCGCTTAGAGTAGAGCGGTTTGTTTAGCTGCCTGTTTTATTATTATTTGTGAGGTACGAGCTATAGCTAATCCGAGACTATATGAATAGAATGAAAATAAAGCTCTCACACCATCGGCGGGAAATAGTACCGAAGGTACGTTAATCAATAGGCGGTGAATGCAATTCATCGCCTATTTACATTATAAAAAATAAACCCTGAAAGAGTGACCATATTGATGTTACAGTTATTTAAGACGAGACAGGTGTGATACATATCCATCGGTTATTATTTTCATTATCCCTTTGGGATTTAAATTATCTGTATTTGATTCTGGTTCGTTATACCAAGTTCAAGAACTTGGTCTGATAAAAACTTTTTGGCTTTTATTTATACAACTGGTGATATTCAGTTGCTAAAATATGATGGTACAAATTTCCTATTTACACATCGGCAATAGAACATTGTCATTCTTTATTAATTCTACTTGATTTTTAAGGGCTGTTGTCTGAAATCACTGCGGGATGAGTTGTTTTTTTTGCGCAGCGAATTTTTTTAATGAAATACTCCATCAGATTTATAAAATTGTGACTTTGTAGCACTGATTTGTCTCTAAAAAGATTAAAACATCGTTATGGAATTGTGTGGCAGTGATATAAAAAAAGAAAACTGTAATTTTTTTTAATGCGCAATCTTATATTTATTTGGGGCTATTGATTAAAACTACTGCGGGATAGATTGTTTTTTTTGCGCAGCGAATTTTTTTAATGAAATGCTCCATTAGATTTATAAAATTGTGACTTTGTAGCACTGATTTGTCTCTAAAAAGATTAAAACATCGTTATGGAATTGTGTGGCAGTGATATAAAAAAAGAAAACTGTAATTTTTTTTAATGCGCACTCTTATATTTCTTTGGGGCTGTTGATTAGAACTACTGCGGGATGACTTTTTTTACTGTGCGACCCTTTCTGCTGGTTCGAGCTGATAGCTCAGATCGAGCCTGTTTCATGTATGAAGGTAGTTTGTTTTAGAAGATCTATTTTAAATATCTTGCTTAAAGTATGGGTATTATATGATTTTGGAATATTGCAATGGACTAGGGTCCAAGCTGCAAGCTCTAACCAGTATTTGATACAGAGGTGGGTTGATTTTTATGAGGTACATCGTTAGACCAAATTCTGGAATTTGGTCGGGCTGTTGACAATATTATGTTTATAACACGATTAAAATTAGTACCGAAGGTACGTTAATCATAAGCGTTGAATGAAATTCATCGTTTATGATATAAAAGCCCTCTAACCCTGAAAGGGTGATGAAACGAAGCATGAGAAAGAGTTTTCACACACACGAGGATGACTAAAATGCGAGTTCCATATGACCTTTAAAAAACAAATTTAGACATATGAAACGAAGCATGAGAATAGT
>DKJY01000114.1 GCA_002454955.1 Bacteroidales bacterium UBA6680 | reverse complement strand
CGGGTAAAACCAAGCGTGGTTTTGAGTAAAAGCACACGTGGTTTCGGGTAAAGTATAACGCAACTTTGATTAAAGTACAATGTAACTTCTGCAAAATAACATGTTGCCTTATTGCTAAACATACCAAATAATCAGATTGTCTATACATACACTTAAGTAATACTTTATGTAAACACCTATATATTAACCGATAAACAAAAACAAAAAATTAACACTATGTAATAATGATTAATTGATAATATATTATTGTATATAAATATGTAGAAGCTTACAGAATGGGTAATTTCAATAAGGAAACAGCAGTTCATACTACTGTTTCCGGTTGATTACAAGTGGTTGTTTTGTAGCCTAAAGGCACTTTTGTTAAAAGTAAAAGTACACAATGTTTACATGCTGTCCGTAACATATGGAATGTTTTTATCATATTATTTTTTTATATAGGACAGTTTAACTATTAGAACAGGTCAAATTTTAAAATTCATCTATATAAATATCAGAGCAAAAACACCTGTTATAGATAATAAGGTATTTTTACTAATAAGACATATTACCGTATAACAACTATAATTTTAAAATGTGTAACACCTGCAACTAAACAGAGAAATAGTGTTAATTTTTCATATTACATACCGATGGGTAAAATATTATAATGATAACAGAATTGTAACTATTACACCATTTTTAAGATTGTATCCGGAACACTTTATCAGTGCAAATACACCATATATACACAGCTTTTTTACTCAATTTAGTTATCAAAACACTTATCATTTATTACAGTTACATGTATTAACAAAATGATTAGCAATACTTTTAATAACAACCCCATATTTACAATTACCCTTACATGTAGAATATAAAATGTGCATCTTATCAGTATATAGTTACCTGTTCTCACATTTTTTTGTCACAGATCAGGACATGCGGTATCATTGCAGTGTTGATTTAGTAGTTAAAGGAAAGCTTATATTTTTTTGAAGACACGACCTAACCCGTTTTAATTGTTAGTACACACTCCTATTAACTACAAGAAATAATATGTTTAATTAAAGCACGTATATGGTATTTTTTTAACAGTTTACTTTAGGGAGTTATGCTTGTAGTTAACAACCAAACGAAAAACAGCCTATTTGATCTGATATTTTAATTATCTGATAATTTTTTGTCAAAAGTATTGATAATATAATATCTAATTACGGGCATGCTCCCTTTTTATCATAACAATTTATCACGCATAATTCACAGGACATCTTTTCATAGCATATACTAAGACAAAGCATGAGAATGGTTAATGTTCAACACATATTTTGTCACATTGAGCTAAGTTGAAATGTGTGCAGTTCTAAACCCACTCAAACTGACATTTATGTGAATAACAAAAAATATAAACAGATGAAATGAGCATGAGTAAAGGATTGTCTCACGCACTAAAATAATTATAAATGCAAGTTCCATCTGGCAACTGAGAAAACAATTATAAATAGATGAAATTAATTAAAAGTAAATACTTCAGAATCTCCATTCTACTCTTTGCCTTAGCATTTGGAGCATCACAATACAACACTTTTGCAGTACAAAAGAAGATAAGAGGTATTATATATGACTCAAACACCCATGAGTTATTACCATTTGTAAGCATATGGGTAAAAGGAACAACAAAGGGTACAACCTGTAATGAGAATGGTGAGTTTGATCTTACCGCCAACCTGTCTGACAACTCTGTTATAGTATTTAGTTATCTGGGATATAAGAATAAAGAGGTACTATACTCTACTGTAAAAAAAGAGAGTGTTATTAAAGTATATATGATAGAAGAGACACTTGAAATTGAGGAGATTGTTGTTAAACCAGACAATTCACAAGCACGTGCACTTGTAAGAGCTATAATAAAAAATAAAAAGCAAAACAACTTCAGTAACTACGATATATCAGATTATAAAGAGTATACCAGACGATCTGTGTTTCTATGTAATCTGAATAAAAGTATTACTGAACGTAAAATATTTGAAGAGAGTACCGATGCTTTTATAACACAATCAGACTCTACTGTTGCAATGCCTATATTCTTATCGGAACAGCATATAAGTCATAAGGTTGATAAAAATCAGGATATTGACAAACATGAGATTCTTAAAAATAAGGCAGAGTGTGTTATGCCGCAATTGCAGAATGTTGTTAATACTGTAGTATCAAAGAAGATTACATCAGATATAAATTTCTATAATAACCAGGTGGTTATAATGCAACGTGGTTTTCCTAGTCCTGTTTCGTGGAACAATCAGCTATTCTACAATATATACCTTACAGACAGTACTGTAGTTAATGGTGTTAAACGATACAAACTGGATTTTTACCCCAAGAGCTACAGAAGTATTGCTTTTAAAGGACATCTGTGGGTAGATAGCAAAACATATGCAATAACAGAGATACATGCCAAGCTGCCAAATAGTGCAAACGTAAACTTTGTAAATGAGTTTGAGGCACATGTATTCTATAAGCAGTTAACTCCTAATAAGTGGTTTCCTAAGCTTCAGAAGATTAAATCGAGATTAACCCTGTCTAAATCTGAGAAGAAGAAAAAAACGAAGCTGAACTTTACAATCCAGAAGATTACAGATTATCATGACATTATAGTTCCGGAGAACAGAATGAACTATATGCAATCATTAAATAACGTTACAAACAAATCGGATCTTGAGCAGATAGAGAGTTACCAAATTGTACCATACGACTCGCTTGAGATTATGGCTTATAATGGAATAAACAAACTTAAAGAGAACAAGACTATAAAACATATTAGCCGATTCACAGATATGACACTTAACGGCTACTACAACCTTAACAAGATTGATATTGGTTCATATATGGATATCTATCGCCGAAACGATATTGAAGGTAGTAGAGTAACACTGCCACTGCGTACAAGTGAGAAACTATTTAAGAACTTCTCTGTTGGTGGATATCTGGGATATGGTTTTAAAGATAAAGCATTTAAATACGGAGCTAAATTAAACTATAGATTAAATACAAAGGCCTCATCAACAATTGCTCTTAAATACGATTATGACTACTACTCGCTTACAAACGACAGGTTTGTTGAGTTCATAAGAGAGAACCCATACGAAGCAGGTGGTGGTAATGTAATATCGTCGGTTACAACACGTGTACCTAATCCGCATATGATAAAACAGCAGAAGATTAGTTTCACATATGAGTCGCAGTTTAATAATGATATAGGGTTACTGCTAAGACCGTTCTTTGGTACATACTATAACAACCCAAATATTCCGTTTATCCATAACGGAACAAGTATTAAACAGTTTAATAACTACGGTTTACTGGCAGATATCAGGCTCTCATTTGGTCAGCCTTTTGATGAGGGGTTCTTTTATAAGATATATTATGGTAATGATAAACCGGTAATACATCTATCTGCAATAGTAGGTAATGCATCGTTTAAGTATAATGGTAAAAACATAAATAAAACCTATGCTAACATAAATGCATCAATGAAGTCGAGAATAAATATAGGGCCGGCATTTGTTAAGACAATGCTGAATGCCGGATATATTATTGGCGATGTACCCTACCCTCTTCTACATGCATCAAGAGGTACCAGAGATTTAGGGTTTGCAAGATATCACTACAATCTGCTACACAATACATCATTTGTATCTGATCTGTACACAAATGTGCATATAAGTCTTAATGGTGGCGGAACACTACTTGGTAAGCTTCCGCTGATAAAACGATTAAATCTGAGAGAGACATTATCGTTTAAAAGCTTCTGGGGTAAACTACGCAGCGGGCATAAATCGGCATTTGATATTCCGGGATTTGTTACTCAACCTACAGATGTACCATACATGGAGGTTGGAGCAGGTATTACAAACATATTTAAGGTAATTAGAGTAGAGTACGTTAGACGCATAAATAGCGGAGCTGTATACAATAAGTTTTCATCTAAACATGGTATAAGACTTCGTATTGAGGTAAGCTTCTAAAAAAACATTGAATATGAACAGATTAAATAGATTATTAAAAGCTATTATAAGAGTAGCAATTGTTGCCTTAATATTTCAGATATGCAGAACTCTGTTTATTGCAAGCAATAGCTATTTCTTTACCGATACCTCATTTACCGACACTCTTGGTTTAATGTGGGGTGGTTTACGATACGACTTGGCAATAGTGTTACTAATTAATATCCCTTATATATTATTAAGTGCTTTTAACAGAGATAACAGAGTTATTACTATTGTAACAAAATCGCTGTTTATTGCGGTTAATCTTTTAGCTATAATATTTATTGCTATTGATATACTATACTTCCCATACACACTGGAACGTCTTACATTTGGTTTCTTCGGATATCTGGAAACGCAGAAGAACCTGGACATACTTCTATGGCGCTTTATGGGCGACTATTGGTATGCTCTATTCCTGTTTGTTGGCTTAATATGGCTTATTGTAAAAGGGTATAATAGCATTGATAAGATAAGATTATCGTTTACATCAAAATTTAAAAGAGCGCACACGGTATATACCTCTGCTATATTGGTAGTTGTATATACATGCTGCACCACACTATTGTGGATAAAAGACGGAAAGATACTTTCTATAAACGATGCATGGACAGTTGCTGAGACGCCATTTGAGGTGGCTGCAACCACAAATACTCCGTACAATATGCTATCATCGTTAATATATAACACAGAGAGCATACATCTTGAGCAGACTAAAAGTATAACATACAAACCTGATACAACTAAGCAGTTTAGCAGAAAAAACGTGGTTGTAATAATACTTGAGGGTTTCACCCGCGAGGCCTCAGCTCTGTTAAATCCAGATCTTGAGAACGGGAAATACAAAGGTTATACACCGTTTCTTGATTCGTTAATGAAGCAGGGAATGTACTTTACAAATGCTTACTCAAACGGACGGAGAAGTATTGATGCCGTACCAGCAGTACTTGCGTCGGTACCTGCAATAATACGAGGCGACAGAGATAAATCTGACAATATTATTACACTGCTTAAACGATACAACTACACAACGCAGTTTTTTCATGGTGCCCATAACGGATCTATGCACTTTGACAGATACTGTAACACTATTGGTATTGATGAGTATCACGGCTTAAATGAGTTTAATAATATTGATGAGTTTGACGGAACATGGGGTATTTGGGACGAACCTTTTCTTCAGTATATGGCTCAGAAACAGAATATAACAAAAGAGCCTTTTATATCGGTGGCATTTAATCTGTCGTCGCACAATCCGTATGTATTACCAGCAAAGTACAATGGCAAGATTAAAGAGGGTATAGATCCTATATGCAAATGCATACAGTATTCTGATATTGCTCTTAAGGAGTACTTTAAGACAGTATCTGAATATGCATGGTACAACAATACTGTATTTGTATTTACTGCCGATCATGCAATAATACCATGGCACAATGAATATAAAGGAAGCAGAGAGGCGTTTGCCATTCCTCTGTTTTTCTTTACACCAGATGGCACTATTAAAGGCGCCAATGGTAATGTTGCACAGCAGATAGATATCATGCCTACACTGCTGAACTACTTAAACTACCCGGCAGAGTTCAGATCGGCCGGAAACAATCAGCTTAACAAAGATAGTAACCACAGGGCTGTTACATCAATTGTACGAATTCCTCAGATTATTGATAGCAAAGGAGATATTAGCTGGATTAAGTCTGACGGACAAATAGTTAAAGCCGATAAGCAAAATAGATTATAAAAGAGTATAGAACATTTAACATAGAAACATAGATATAGTTTTCTTAAAAGAACTGAAAAACTGGAAATTATGAGATTAAATAAGATTATTGAAAGGGGCGGTATTGTAGATCAGGCCAGATTACTAAAGAACAACGATCTGTATCCGTACTTTAATGCAGTAAACTCAACCCAGTCAGCAACAGCTGTATTTGGAAATGATGAGGTACTTATGTTCGGTTCAAACAACTACCTGGGACTTTCCGGTCATCCATACATAAAAGAGGCTGTAAAAAAAGCTATTGATAAATACGGAACATCATGTACCGGAAGCCGTTTTATGAACGGAACAATTGAGCTACACCTTGAGTTAGAGAATGAGCTAAAGACCTTTCTGAATAAAGATGGTGTAATAATTTTCCCAACAGGTTTTCAGGTTAATACAGGAGTTATTCCTGCCGTTACCGATAAAAACGATATAATATTAATTGATGAGTTAAACCATGCATCAATAATTGATGGTTGCAGAATGAGTTTTGCCAGAAGAATAAAGTACAAACATAGCGATATGGATGATCTTTGTCAGAAACTGGAGAGCTTTAAACATAAAAAGGATATAAACAAACTTATAATAACCGATGGTATATTCTCTATGGATGGAGATATTGCCAAACTTGACCAGATAACATGGTTAGCAAAGAAATATGATGCTATGGTTATGGTTGACTGTGCACACTCACTGGGTGTTATTGGTGAGCATGGTGCCGGAACTGCATCGCACTACAACATTACCAACGATGTAGATCTTATTGGAGGTACATTTAGTAAATCACTTGCATCGGTTGGGGGTTTTGTTGCCGGCAGCAAAGAGATTATTGAGTATCTGTGCCATGCTTCACGATCGTATATGTTCAGTGCAAGTTTACCTCCGGCATCAACAGCAGCAGCATTAGCGGCACTGCGTATAATAAAGAGTAGCGATGAGTTAAGGTTAAAGCTTTGGGATAATACACGATATGCTATAAGTATTATGAAAGAGGCAGGGCTTGATATTGGAAATGCCGAGACTCCTATTATTCCTGTATATATACGTAACTCGCTAACCACGTTTAAGGTTGCTAAGGAGTTATTGCAGGCAGGAATATATGTTAACCCTGTTGTTGCTCCGGGTGTTAAAGAGACTGATGCTCTATTGCGTTTCTCGTTAACTGCGCAACATACAAAAGAGCAGATAAATTTTGCAGTAGAGAAGATCTCTGAAATGGTAAAGAAACATTGCAAAACGCCATCGGTATGCATATAGAGATAAAACAGGTAAAAACAAAGAGTGAGTTGCGCAGGTTTGTGAAGTTCTATACCAGACTTTACAAAAACAACAACAATGTTGCAATTCCTCCTCATCTGGATGAGTTAGATACGTTAAACAAAAAGAAAAATCCTGCTATGGCTCACTCCAGAGCAGAGTACTGGGTAGCGTATTCAAACGGAAAGATTGTTGGACGTATAGCTGCAATAATAAACTATCTGGAGTGCATAAAGCTAAATAAATCTATTGGTCGTATTGGTTGGTTCGATTTTATTGATGATCATAATGTATCTGAAGCACTGCTCAATACAGCTACAACATGGTTAAGGTTAAATAATATAGATACAGTGCACGGACCACTTGGATTTACAGATCTTGACAAACAAGGTTCTCTTGTTGAGGGGTTCTTTGAGAAGGGTACTTATGCTACAAATTATAACTTTGAGTACTATAAAGATCATTATGAGAACCTTGGCTTTACTAAAAGTACAGACTGGGTTGAGTATGAGCTAAAGATTAATAGTCAGGGATTAGAGAAGATGAATCGTATTGCTGAATTTGTTAAACACAAATATAATGTTCATGCAATAGATGCAAAATCAAAGAGTAGTATAAAGGGATATGCTCCTGATATCTTTATGTTAATGAATGAATGTTACAAAGATTTGTATGGGTATATACCATTAAATACCGAGCAGATGGAGAAGTACACAAAGATGTTTATTGGGTTAATAAATCCTGAGCTTATTGGTTTAGTAGCCGATAGCAATAACAAACTTATAGGGTTTGGTATTGCAATGCCTTCGTTTACAGAGGCTGCAAGAAAAGCAAAAGGGAAGCTTATTCCTACCGGATGGATGCATTTTCTTAAGGCACTAAAGAAGAACGATACGCTGGATCTGTATCTTTTGGCTGTTGATCCTGAGTATCAGAATAAGGGTGTTAACTCAATAATTATGTCGCAGATTGTGAATAATGCTATTAAGTTTGGTATTACAAAGGCCGAAACAAATATTGAGCTTGAGGATAATATTAAGGTTCAAGATATGTGGAAGTTCTTTGACAGCAGGATGCATAAACGCAGAAGATGTTATACTAAAAATTTATAGAGATATGGCTAATATATTGATAACCGGAGCAAGCGGGTTTATAGGCAGTCATATTGCAGAGCAGTGTGCTATAGAAGGGCATACAATATATGCAGTACTGAGAGAGACCAGTAGTAAAGAGTATTTGAATATTCCGGGAATAAACTTTATCTATATAAAACTTAACAACAGAGCTGAGATTGCAAACAAGCTTAAGGCTGTAAAGAGTAATATAGGAAGATTTGATTATGTGGTTCATAATGCTGGGATAACACAGGCAAAGAACGTACGTGACTTTGACAATGTAAACTTTCTGTATACCAGAAATCTTGTAGAAGCTCTTTATGACTCAGGTAATATACCCGACAAGTTTATCTTTATGAGTAGTCTGGCTGCATGTGGTCCGGGAAATGAGATTACATTAGAGCCAATATCTGACAAGTCTGAACTTAACCCAATAACAAATTATGGTGCAAGTAAACTTAAGGCAGAGAGGTACCTTAAAGAGCAAAACAAACTTAATTATGTTATTATAAGACCCACTGGAGTTTACGGTCCCAGAGATAAGGATTACTTTCAGTATATAAAAACAATATTAAAGAGTATAGAGGCATATATTGGAGGTAAAGATCAGTTGTTATCGTTTATTCATGTATATGATCTTGCAAAAATTGTAGTTAATGTAGTTGATAGTAATGTTACAAACAGTACTCTGTTTGCTACCGATGGTAAATCTTATACAAGTGAGGAGTTTGCCAATATTGTAAAGAGTGTAACGCGCAAGAAAACTGTAAAGGTTGTGGTTCCAAAATGGCTGTTCAGGACAATAACATATATTGCAGAAAAAGTATCAGGACTACTAGGTAAAACGGCTCTTCTAAATAGCGATAAATATAAAGATCTTACAAGCAAAAACTGGTCGTGCAGTGCAGATACAACATTCAAACTACTTGAGTATAATCCTGAATACGATCTGAAAAGAGGTATTGAGAATACATATGAGTGGTACAAAACACACAAATGGATTAATTAAATATAGCTACTAAACAAAAACCACTGAATTACAAACAGATAATTTAACTATTTAAGCATATGAGATCGTTAGTTGTATTAATAATTTTTACATATGGCGCAGCCTTTTCAGCTGTTGCCAACCAGAAGAACAAGGTTCTGTTTTATATACAACGAAATCTGAATCGTAATAAGATAATATATGAGGCCAACTTTAATAAAGATGGTACCCTTAACAAAAAAAATCCGATAAAGGCGTACTGGATTATGGTTGATGAGAAGGGGCAAAAAGAGAATCTTAACTATATTGAGAAGAAGATGGCGTATGGCTTTAAGAGTCAGAAGATAAGCAGTAACAGATATATTGTAAAGCTAAATGCATATAAATCTAAGAAGCTTTTTCTAATTCAGAAGCAGCCATTTGAAGCAACAGTATATACATATATAAATGGTGTAAAATCTAAATTAACAAGGCTCTATATAAATGCCGATAATTCATCGTTCTGGCCAAAGGTTGAGTATATTAAAATTGAAGGAGAGCAGAAAAACAATGGCTTATATATAGCAGAAAAGATACTTGTTAAGAAGTAATATTTTATAGCTTTATATGCGCTTAGAATACTAGGGTTAACTTTTAACGTCCAATTACATAATGATAAGTACAAAGATATTTAAGAAAAGATGGTTTGCCGCAATTGTGATTACTATGTTATGGTTATCGCACTTTGGCGATATTCTGGAACATGACTCAACATGGCTTTTCTTTATTTATGCTACGATAAATACTCTTGGGCAAATTGCTGTATTCTATGCCTGTAAGTTATACTATCTGTCTGAGGATAGCGACACAAGAAATAAGAAGAACCTTTGGTGGTGGTTTACTATTATAACACTTACTCTGGCTGTATCTGAATCTGTACATATGATAAATACAGAGAGTGATATTAACTGGTTATTGGAACCTAATATAATTATTATAGAGGCTATTATAAGCATAATAGATACTGCGCTTTTTGTTGCTCTAACGCTTATTATTAGTATGGCATATGTATATTTTCAGAAGGATAAGCAGAATAAGGTTGCCATTGCAAAATTAGAGACATTAAATAAAACAACAGAGCTTAATGCGTTAAAGAGTCAGATAAATCCGCATTTTCTGTTCAATGCACTTAGTAATATATACTCTATTGCATACTTTGGCGATAAAGAGACACCAACAAAGATTGGTCAGTTATCGAGAATGTTAAGATACGTTCTGTATGAGTGCAGTGCAGACAAGGTGAGACTTGAACAGGAGATAAATTATCTTGAGGAGTATATAGACTTTCAGAAATTCAAGATTAAAACAGAGCAGCATATAAACTTTAATCACACTGAATGTAATCAGAACATTAAGATTGCACCTATGATATTACTGCCATTTGTTGAGAATGCTTTTAAACACAGCCATTCCGGAGTAGATAAGAATGCTCAGATAGATATTGATATCAAAACAGATAATACCCATTTTATATTTATTGTTGAGAACACAAAGTCGCTTAAAAAGCAAGAGATAATGGTTAGCTCAGAGGGAGGCATAGGGTTAAGTAATATTCATAAGCGTCTTGATATGATATATGGCAAAAACTACACCTTAGATATAGAGAATAAAGACACATTTAAAATTGAACTAAAAATAGAGTTAAAGAGATGGGAGAAAAAATAAAATGCGTTATCATTGAGGATGAGCAGCATACTTCCAGACTAATGGAGGACTATGTCTCTAAAATTAAACAGTTAGAGCTTATGGGTACCTTCATCTCACCAATAAGCTTGCTTAACTACAATAAATTAGATGAAATACAGTTGATATATCTGGATATTCAAATGCCGGAGATGACAGGTATTGATTTTCTTAAATCGATTCCTACAAATGCCGAAATAATTCTTACTACGGCATACTCAGAATATGCCCTGCAGGGGTATGAGTTAAATGTAACAGATTATCTGCTTAAACCTGTTGAGTTGGGGCGTTTTATTGCTGCAACAAATAAAGCAATTGAGAATATAAAGCTTAAGCAGTTAAGAGATGCCAAGAGTAGCGACGACGATTACATTGTTGTAAAGGTTGATAAAAAACATGTTAAGATAAATATAAAGGATATTGTTTATATTCAGGCAGATTGGAACTATATGAACATATATACTATTAAGGAAAAACATATGGTGCTTGGTACACTCAAGAGCATTGAGGAGGTTCTGTCGGCCAAAAACTTTGTACGTATTCACAAATCGTACCTTATTAACCTGTCGCACGTTGAGTTTATAGAGGGTAATCAGGTTCAACTGAATGGTATTAAGCTACAGATAAGCAGAAACTACAAGAATACGCTACTGGAAAGACTTTAGTAATAGACTGTTTAAATATCCACTTAACAAGCGCAATTAAGTGTCTTGTTATTCTAAAGATTGGCTCTAATATAATTGAGTCAATCTTTTTTTAACAGATACTTTATACAGAATGATAGATTAATATTCAAAAAGCTTTGGGTGATCGTTCTCGAATTTATGTAGAACTTCAGCAATTATAGCCTCGCGCATAAACTTAGATCTGTTCTTAATCTTATATTTCTTGCAATAACGATCAATAGCCTCCATCTCAGCGTCGTTAAATAACATCGACTTACGATGGCGTCTTTTAAGTTTGTCGTTATTAAAGCCAGGTCTCTTCATTAGTTATACATAAATTGTGCTTATTACAGATATCGCATAAATCAAAAAGTAGCAATTTATCTGATTCAGCTTTTTGAGTCCGAAAAATACAACCTTTTTTTCTAGAATTGGTTTAAAACATTGAGATTTTTACAAAATAAGTATATTCTAATAGGTTTATCTTCTGCACTAAATAACATGTATAATAAATTTGCTGAACAGAACTGTACTAATTTTGTTATGGTTAGTAGATTATTAATTAGGATTCTGATAATACAATATCCCTATAAAAATAAAACTGATGAGTATACTTGTTGACAAAAATTCAAGAGTTATTGTTCAAGGAATAACCGGAAGCGAAGGTAGTTTTCATGCCTCACAAATGATTGAGTACGGAACAAATATTGTTGGAGGTGTTACTCCCGGAAAAGGCGGTACTACACATCTTAACGTCCCTGTATTTGACACAGTAAGCAGTGCTGTAGAGAGTGTAAAAGCAGATGTGTCTGTAATTTTTGTACCACCCTTGTTTGCTGCCGATGCAATAATGGAGGCCGCAAATGCTGGTATTAATGTAATTGTTGCAATTACAGAGGGTATACCTGTTGCTGATATGGTAAAGGTTAAAGAGTATCTGAAAGATTACAAGGATGATGCAACATTAATAGGGCCTAACTGTCCGGGAATAATAACTCCTGATGAAGCCAAGATTGGTATTATGCCAGGCTTTATATTTAAGAAAGGTAGTATTGGTGTTATATCTAAATCAGGCACACTAACATATGAGGCTGTTGATCAATTATCTAGAGAAGGGCTCGGGCAATCTACTGCTATTGGTATTGGAGGTGATCCTATTATTGGTACATCTACACTTGATGCTGTTAAGATGCTAATGAGTGATAACGATACAAAGGGTATTGTAATGATTGGTGAGATTGGCGGTGATATGGAAGCTGAGGCTGCACGATGGATAAAAGAGAATGGTACAAAACCTGTTGTAGGGTTTATTGCAGGACAGACCGCTCCTAAAGGAAAACGTATGGGACATGCCGGTGCAATTATAGGAGGTAAAGATGATACTGCTCAGGCAAAGATGGAGATAATGAGAGCGTGTGGCATTACTGTTGTTGAATCGCCTGCCGAAATTGGTATAATGATGAAGAGAGCACTACAGTAAATATTTATTATCAGGAAGATGTCTCGTTCTATATCTTCCTGATAAAGGTCAAGGTTATTACTATTTAATATCTGTCTCTTTCTATAGCGCATATCCTCCTATTAATAAGAAATCCGGTAAGAAAAAGCACAAAACCTATATAGGCTAACATTGTTGGTGGATTGCCATTGGTGTGTAATCGTACAACATATGTTGCATATATAATTATTGCAGCTATAATTGTTCCTATAGCAAATATAATATTGGCAATCCATGCCTGTTTATATTTTCTGAACTTGAATTGCAGAGAAACAGTTGCAACAAACGATACAAAGAATCCACCACTTACAGCTCTCATAAGTGCAAGAATAAGATATCGTGTACTTGAGTCAATACTGCTCCAATCCTGATTCACAGCATCTGAATGATAAGGCATAAAGCTATCCTTAGTAAAGTATGTTACACCAAATGCCAATAGCATAAGAGCTCCTAAGTAGTTTGGAAGCGTTGTAATAATATTTTTCATAGTTTAGATTCTATTTTATTATGGGGTCTATAGATTTAATGTTTCTGTTGGGGTGTTGTTACAACAATTAATATAGCGACAAGAACTCATAACCGGCTCCACTCCACTCTATAAATTTCATAAAATCATCAGACGATATTATTAGAGTTGCTCTGCTGTCGTTAGGATGAAAGCTTACTCTGTCAGCCTTTAGTATATTACTATCAAGAAACATATAAACATGCCGTTGATCATCGTTAATTATACCAAAAGGTGACACAGATCCTGGTTTTAATCCAAGGTATTTCTGCATACGTTTCTCTGACGCAAACGAGAGTTTTCCTTGTTTAAGTTTTATCTCCAGATCTCTTATCATAAGATTGTGTTTATGATCAAATACTGCCAGATAGTGACGGTTTCCTTTGTGATTTCTGAGGAATATATTTTTACAAAACATTGCATCCATCCACGATTTATGTTTTATTGCCTCCTCAATAGTATCTAATGGCGGGTGCTCATGATATTCATAATCTATATTAAGTTCTTTTAATACGTTGTATATCTCACTCTGTCCTAACATTCTAATCCTTTTTTAACGCATTATATAATATCTCAGCAGGATGCAGTGCGGTACGTCCTGTACCATCTTTAATCTGATGACGACAACTTGTTCCCGGAGCTGCAATGAGCGTATGTTCACCTGCTTCTCTAACAGCCGGGAACAGTACAAGTTCACCAATTTTCATTGATAGCTCATGGTGTTCCTTCTCATAACCAAACGATCCTGCCATTCCGCAACAACCTGAGTTAATCTCCTCTACACTATAGTTTTCAGGAAAGCTAAGTACAAAGGTTGTGGATGCTGTAGTTGTAATAGCTTTCTGCTGACAGTGTCCGTGTAGCTTTATTTTCACCTCCGCACTGCTAAACATATCTCGGGTTATTCTTCCAGCATTTATCTCACGTTCAACAAATTCCTCTATTAAAAACGATTGTTTTGCAAGACCTGTAGCTGACTCAATGTTTCTCTCCTCTGCCAGATCAGGATATTCATCTCTGAAACTTAGAATGGCTGATGGCTCAACACCTATTATTGGAGTCTCATTGGTAACAATATCCTTTAACATATCTATATTTGTATTTGCAATTCGTTTTGCGGTACGCACAAATCCTTTTGAAAGATATGTTCTTGCACTGCATTTATGTTTTGGAAATATTACCTTGTAACCAAGCGTCTGTAACAACTTTACTGCGCATTTACCAATCTCGGCATCGTTGTAATTAGTAAATTCATCGTTAAAGAAATATACTGTTCTATCTTCTTCTTTATTTGCTATGCTACCTTTTTTATACCATCTATTAAGTGTTTTAGATGCATATTTAGGCATTCTGCGGGTAGGGTTAAAACCAAACATACGCATTAACACAGGAGCAGTAATTCTGCTCTGCATAAAGAAGTTTGCAACCACCGGCATAATAGATGCCAGTTTGTTTACTGATACAATATTAGCAATCAGTTTAGATCTTAATGACGATCCGTTTGCATCGTAGTAGTGTTGTAAGAATTCAGCTTTAAGCTTTGCCATATCAACGCTTGAAGGACACTCGCTCTTACATCCTTTACAAGATAGACACAGATCAAGTATCTTATATATCTCTTTGCTGTTAAACGGGTTTATATTGTTTGAATTTGATATCACCTCGCGTAGCACATTTGCTCGTGCACGGGTTGTATTCATTTCATTACGTGATGCCATAAAACTAGGACACATTGTTCCTCCTATTTCAGATGTCTTACGGCAATCGCCTGAACCATTACACTTCTCTACTGCACGCATATATCCACCTACTGCTGAGAAGTTAAATATGGTTTCTATATTCTTTGTCTTTACACCAGGGGTGTATCGCAGGTTTTTATTCATTTGTGGGGTATCTACAATCTTGTTCGGATTAAACAGATTATTTTTATCCCAACACTGTTTAAGTTGTTCTAGTACTTTAAATATGTCATCGCCAACCATCAACGGAATAAACTCACCGCGTAGTCTTCCGTCGCCATGTTCTCCGCTTAATGATCCTTTATATCTCTTAACCAGTTTGGCAACATCTGTAGCAACTATTCTGAATAGCTCTACATCTTCCGGATCTTTCAGGTTAAGAACCGGGCGTAGATGCAGCTCTCCTGTTCCTATATGGGCATGATAAACACAATCCAGATTATACTTATCAAGGATTATTTTAAAGTCTTTCATATAGTCCGGAAGAAGTTCTGGAAGAACGGCTGTATCCTCAATTAAGGATACCGGTTTTGCATCACCTTTAATATTCGACAGTAAGCCTAAACCTGCTTTTCTAAGATTCCACACTTTATTGGTATCCTTTCCGAATATGAGAGGAAAAGCATATCCCTGCTCCTGATTCAGCATATCTTCTTTTACAAGGTTTGCAAGTTTGGTAATCTCCTCTTTAGTATCACGTCTAAACTCAATAATCAGAATAGCTTCTGGTTCGCCCTCAATAAAATACCTGTTACTCTGTTGTTCAATATTATCTTTAGTACATTCTATAATAATATTATCCATCATCTCAACAGCACCGGGGCTGTACTTTAAAGCAACAAGATTGGCCTTAAAAGCCTCCTCTTTTGTCTTAAAGTGGACACATAATACTCCAATCTCTTTTGGTGGTGTTTCAACAAGATTAAGCTTTATTGATGTAATAAAGCACAGTGTACCTTCTGATCCTGCAATCAGTTTACACATATTAAATGGTTCGTTGCTATCGCTAAATATGCAGCTTCTTAATAGTAGATCTAATGCATATCCGGTATTGCGTCTGCGTAAATCCGGGTGAGGATACTCCTCTAATATGCTTTTTGCAAGTTCTTTATCTGACAATATCTTATTTATATGCCGATATATATCACCTTCAAGATCGTCGAGTTCACATTTTTCATCAAACTCCTGTTTAGTCAATTCTCCAAACACAACCTCCGAACCATCACTTAAATATGCGGTAATCTCCAGCGTATGGTCTCGTGTACTTCCGTATAAAAGGGAGTGCGATCCGCAAGCATTATTACCTACCATACCGCCAATTGTACATCTGTTTGCTGTAGACGTTTCGGGTCCAAAAAAGAGGTTATAATCTGCCAGATATTTATTCAGCTCATCTAAAACAACTCCGGGCTGAACCTTAACCCACTTCTCTTGAACATTAAGCTCTAATATATCTTTAAAGTTCTTTGATATATCTACCACTATACCTTTTCCTACAACCTGACCGGCAAGTGATGTACCTGCAGCACGAGGGATAACTGACTGACCCGTTTGAGAAGCATATTTCAACAGGTGCTTTATATCACTGTTATTCTCAGGTATTGCGATAATACCCGGAGTCTCTTTATAGGCTGATGCATCTGTTGAGTATATTGTTTTATGTATAAAATCGGTATATATATCCCCGCTGAAGTCAGGAATACTAAGCTTATTGTCTGCTCCCATTATTATTACTTTTCAAAATAGAGTATAAAAATAGTGCATTTACCCAGAATATACATTAAAAAATGAATTACGATATAAAATGGCAGATAAATACGATTGGTTATTTTCACGTAGAGATTCACTATAGTCCTAATTAAGGCAACACTCTACAAATTACTATTCTACTGTATTTTATTCATGGTTAGCCCTATATTACAAGCAATTAAACTGATATAATACTATAGGATATGGTGCAAAAAAAATCGGGCGACAATGTCACCCGATAATATTAATTAAAGTTAATCTCTTTCTTGAAGGTTACAAAATCTTCTGAAGAAAGTCCCTCTTCGGCTCTTTTAAGCCAACGTTCTCTGGTTTTCTGTAGTTGTGCTTTATTGAAATAACGTATATAATCAGGTAGTTTTCTGTTGTACTGTGAGCGTACTTTTAGTACTTCCTGATACTGACGCTTTGTAAAATACATAGTGAATACATCATTATCTGACAAATAGTCTACTCTGTAGACTTTCTGACGACCTCTATGTGTTTCTAAGCGTCCTACACATAATTTAAAACCACTTACATACTTACCTTCAGCCTTTTGGTGTGGCATTTTTCGTATTTTCCTGCCCTCATCAAGGGTAAATTTTCTAACACCCTTCTCTAAATAGTGAGGAATGTTGTGTGCATAAGTCGATTTTGCTTTATTGATTCTATTTGTAGCAAATTCATCTCCAAATAGTTCTGCAGCCTTTTTATTGTATGCCATAGCAGCATCTTCAGCTGTTTCAAAATCAGTACCCAGTATATGCACCTTATTGTCATAATAAATCTGTGCTAAGAATTTGCTTCCTGACACAGCTACACCTTTATAACCTGTTTTGTTGTAATAACTTTGAAGCCTAGTCTTCTCAGAGTTATTAATCCTTCTAAGGTTAGAAAGTCTACAGTCAAGTTTATTGCCATTCATGAAATAAACTAGTTTACGCTCGGGATCTTCCGGAATAAAATTATCCGCAATAAGTTTATGCAGATAAACGGTTGTCAAAACTCCTTTATTCCATTTCTGATAAAATGCGTATCCCTGCTCATGCGCGCGTAGGTTCGATACAATGTGTGGATAGTTTTTCTCCAAAAACTCGTACACGTTGGTGTCTACTATAGCCAACGTGTTGTTGTTCTTTAGTGGAATTTGTACTTGCATGTTGGGTCCTCCTGTTATTCCCGTTGGAATAACTAATAATTAGTTGTTTTTGTTATTATTATACAGTCATATCGATGTAAATATATAAAATGATTTTTACTAATTGAAAATTTTTTACACTTTGTTGTAACATTTTTATTTCCACTACACTTGCGCTGTTATCACACCATATTTTAAGAAGATATATTCCCTGAAATATAATTAATCCACTGTTGAGTAATTGCATATAAACTGGACAATCCTTTAATAGGAGTAATAACCTGAATTACAACAATATAAAAACAACAACTATATACTGTAAGAATTACACATACATACCAGAAGGCTATTTATACACAAAACAGGCTACAAATATCTGGATGATAAAATGTTCAGTATAGGTGTTAACACTAACTATATGGGTAGAAAAAAGGTAGTATATAGCAAAAAAATAACAGTATAACTTTTTTACTAAAGTTCAATTTATGAATATAAACAGTATTATTACTCCTGTTTATTCGAATCACTGTTAGGTTAACTTATGATAAACAGGAGTAATTGCACTGAAAATTTACTCGTTTGAGAGTTCTGTAAGCAGATCTACTATATCATTACCACTCCACTTATATGCTCCAACTTTATCTAATTTTATCACCCCATTCTTATCTATAATAAATGTAGATGGAATAGAGGATTTCCGGATACTTGCTGGTTCAGCAGAATATTTAAGGTAATATTTAAACGAGTAATCTTTTGTACTCATAAAGTTTTTAATTTTTTCATTTGTTTCTGTTACCACTGTAATAATTTCAACATTTGTATTATTAGCCATAATTGTGCTGAGTTTCTCTATATATGGTAACTCTGCAACGCATGGAGGACACCATGTAGCCCAAAAATTTATGAAATATACCTTACCCTTTTGCGGCGTAATGATATTGCCTTCAGGTGTTTTTAATTTCCAGTCATAGAACTCTTTGCCAACTGTTTGTTCATCTGTTTTATTTACACCAGATGGCATTATACCTAACTCTATTATTGCCTGCTGAAACAGCGGTCGTGTAGATGGATTTATTACCATTATTAAGAACACTATCAATACAATATCCAGTATCTTTGATATCAGCGATTTCTTCTTATACTTTTCCCAAAATCTTTTTAGCATCTCTATATTATTTTTTATTTTATTGCTTAATTGTCATACATAACAAGCTTAGTTCAAATCTTTTCAAATTAATCCTGTCCTTGTCACAATTTATTATAATTGCATTCTTAAATATGCTGTTTTATCAATTCAACAATCTTCTTTGAGTTTCCCAAAAAAACATTATCATCTATAATAAACAGTGGTCGTTTTATAAGCGTATAGTTTTCAAGTATAAGTTGTTTAATCTCATCGTCTGAATAATTGAAGCCATCTTTTGATAACTCTCTATAGAGAATAGCTCTTTTATTTATAACATTATCAGCAGACCCTTCCTTACTAATTACCAAATCTAGTGTTTCTGAATCTATATTTGTCTCTTTAAGATCTACAAGTTCATACGCATCTTTATTAAATTCAATCTCTTTAAGTATTCTTTTACATGTTGTACATGTTGAAAGGTAATATATTCTCTTCATCTCTATTAATAATAATTGTTTATATCTAAATACTTATTATTCTTGTCAATACTCTGGCTATATTATAAATAATGATTGTAATTAAAATCATCTGTTTATCACACTCTATTTATATCTTCTCAAAATTACATATCAATATCAAATGCCAAAATATAAGAAATACTATTTTTGTTGCATAAATAACAACAATAAGGCATATACAATGTTTCAAAACAAAATAGCTAACATGAAAATTAAGAGAAGAGATATAATTATAATTGTAGTTCTTGCAGTTGTCTTGGCTGCAACGTATCTCTATCCCGAAAACAGGGAGTCTGCAACAGAAGTAAACATTCCTAAAAACGGAGAGATTACATTAGCAGATAACGAAATAACCGAAACCAATAAAAGGGAACCTGTTAATAACCGATGGATTCAGATAGCTTTATGGGCTGGTATATTTGGGGTATCATTATACTACTTAAACAGAGTTAGAAGCCGAAATGATATGGGATTTATTAAGGCATCTGTAAAACATGTAAATGGTATAAGAAAGCTAAAAATTGTAGTATATAATTTGAGTAAAAAGGATATTACAATAAATGCCCCTGTTATTGTTTTTAGTAAAGATTCTGCGGAGAGAAAGTTTAAAATAACAAACGTAGCAAACCATAACATATACCCACTAGTGATAAGAGAAAAGACTGGTCATTTATTAAATACCGATTTAAATATATTTACCAACAAAATTCCTGAATTAAACAGTTTTACACACTTCAGAATAGAATGTGATACAACCAACGGGAAGAAAATAAAATCTGTAAAGAGACGTATTAAATAGTTACCATAATCTGTAACCCACAGAGAAATATAGTTTTGGGGTATCTGAGTCTGTAAGTTTTGCTACATGTAATTCAATAGGTCCAAATACAGAATTATACCCCACAGCTACTCCACCTCCTCCTATCCAATCGTTAAATTCAAACAGTCGGTCAACCAACTTGTCACTTGCTGTATTAAAATAGCCAGCATTAAAAAATGCTGAAACAAAGAAATCTTTATATACCTCTGACTGTAATTCTATTTTATTATAGATCACATTATTATACACAAACGAGTTCTCTCTGTATCCTAAAAAAGGTACACTATTATCCAGATAAGCATGAGCTCCACCAATCCTGTATTGCTGATTATAGTTATCATCTCGTGATGATATTCCGAAAAATGAGGTATGTTTATATACCAAAAGATCTGAAAATATCCTTATGTTGTACTTAAACCGTGTATCAAATGTAAAATAGGCTGAACTATTACCTTTTACTGTTTTCAGTCCAGAAGATTGTCCTAAAGGTTTATATGTATCATATTTTACACGATGTTTATTATCATAATAGTAATTAAGGTTGGTTTTTAACATAAGTCCTCTTGTAGACCAATAAGGCCTGTCAAGCGTATTAAATTTAAAGCTAAGTGTGGTGTAAAGATTGCTTATATACATCTTATTATAGTTTGCATATAGTTCAGAATTCATAAATGTATATGACTTACCTGTTCTTATTCCAAAAGATAATGACGACTCCGGATAGACCTCTGCTCCTAGGTAAAACTTTAGTGTATACATACTGTAGATTGACATAATACGCGAATTGTTGTACCCTTTAATCTTTGCAGAATTATAATCTACACCTCCTATAAGGTTTACACTCTGTTTAGCCCCAACATACTTAGAAAACTCTGATTTTAACGATGGCAACTCAGATATATTCAGAATAGTTGACCATTTTGATGCTTTTAATATAGTATTACGTAAAGTAAGATTAACAAGCACTCCACCCTTTGTCTCATTATTATAATTCAAGGAGGCACTTAAAATTGTGTTGTACTTCTCTTTAAATATCATTGTAAGCAGAGCTCCGTCCCTATCTGATGTAATTCTATACTTAATCTTATCAAAATAGAGGGTTCCATATAATCTTGATATTGATTCCTCAATGTCATTTGCAGAATACCAATTTTCGGGCTTTAGATTTAATTTACCTGTAACCAACTTACGCGATATATTTTCAAGACCAACATACTCAACTCTCTTTATCTTAATCTTCTCAATTGCTAATAATTCGCCACGCTCCTCAATATCAACTTTAGTTCCTCTATAATTAATGCTATCAATAAGTCGCTTAAGATTTCCTCTCATTTTGCGTGCTGCAATTTCTCCTCTGTTAATTATAGAATCTGCATTATAGAAATCCGCAGGGCTATAATCACCAAGATTAGGCTCTATTAATACATTACACAGAGGTTTATTCTCTTCGGAATCCATTACACTCAGCAACATTGTACTCTGCTTTAACAGAGATACCATACTACTCAGTTGTTCACGACTTTTCATTTCAGCACCAACATAACTACCAATAATTATATCTGCTCCGCGATCAATCGTCTCTTTTACCGGAAAGTTTCTAACTAATCCGCCATCTACAATATATTTATCATCAATACTTACGGCCGTAAAAACTGTTGGAATAGCCATACTACCTCTTAATGCCTCAGCCATATCTCCCCTATCAAATATTACAGCCTTTCCTGTTGTTATATCTGATCCTACACAGAAGAATGGTATAGGAAAATCAGAGAAGGTCTCATACTGATATGATGGCCAACAGTATCTTGTAAGTACCTGAGAAAGTTTTTGCCCCTCTATAATGCCTGATGGCAGCTCTATACCATTACCTGATATCTTAAAATCTGCAACATAGTGTTTATAGTCATCTTTCTCGTTTATATTAACCTCTTTAAGAGGTATTGTATTAGTAAGTATCTCAGACCAGTTCTGCGATACCATCATATTTTTAAGACTATCTGCAGAGTATCCAAGAGCATAAAGCCCACCAACAATACTACCCATACTGGTTCCTGAGATGTAATCGGGTCGTATCCCCATCTCTTCAAGCACTTTTAGAACACCAATATGCGCCATACCTTTTGCTCCACCACCACTCAGTACCAAACCTATCTTTGGACGTTTAACGTCTGCACCTTTTATATCAACCAATACAGAGTCTACTTTAGTTACAGACCATGCAGATCCGGAACTAAGAAGAATCGCTAATACCAGTAATAAAAAAGACAACCTACTCATTGTTATTTAATCCCCTCTTTCAGAATATCATACACCTCTTTATAAGCCTCTTCTAACTTTAACATATTTGTTATAAAGAAACTGTGAATATCATTCCAATCCGATTTATTAAAATATGATACATCTTCAAGTTTTATATAAATTCTGGAGATAGTAAATTCTCCACCATCAACTAACACTCTGTAATTATTATCCCATATAAACTCATCACCAATTATTTGGCTAACAACTGCCTTATATGAGGTTATAATCTGAAATATCAGACCTCTCTTCTGTTTATTACTTACCTCAAGTGCTACCTCAACAAACTTTTTATCAACCACAAACTTTAGTGATACTCCTTTTATGCCAGTTTTACCCAGCATCCATCTCTTTTTAGAACCACTCTCTTCTTTAATCTTACCTGTTTTAGATGAGAACAGATCCCAAAACTCTTTCTTTAATCTTTGAGTTTCTTCTTTGCTATACATAATTAATATTGCTGTTATGCATTATAAAATTAAACTATTGCAAGACTTTTTGCAGTAACATAAACTATAAAAAGCAGATAAAATACAATCAGTAAAATAGCCTTTATAATTGTCATTTTACGACCAATAACATATACACCAAATGATAACAGAGTAAATATAAGTAATACTATAAGAATAGGAACAATATATCCATCAACAAATTCAGGGTTCATTGATATTGGGTTCTTTATTAATCCAAACAGGAATAACGGAAATCCAAGAGCAAAACATACATCAAAAATATTACTTCCAAGAGCATTTGATATAGCATCGTTAAAGTTTCCTTTTTTACTATCTTTAATTGAAATTATTGTATCTGGTAAACTTGAAGCAGCAGCAGCAATAATAAGTGCAACAAAAAGAAGCGGAATATTCAGTCCATGCAGTTCTCCAATAAACGGTAATGTATAGCTCTTTGACCCAAGCCACTCACTGGCATGAACCAGCAACATACACGATCCTCCCATAATCACTGTTGATGATAAGAGTAGTATCCATGCATTTAATCTGTTTAATTTCTTATCGCCAATTATCAATCCGTAAAGGTCTAGTGTAAATGTATCCTTTATTATTGAATCTTTATCTCCTTTATCTTCAGGAACAAATTCTCCTGCCCCATCTTTATCAATCCCTCCTGACAAAAATAGCCAAGCGATATAGATAAAGTATAGTCCCATTAATATTAAACCATGATACCAATATAGTGTACCCTGTTGTATAATTAAGATTAGTGCAGAAATTGCTATTAATAGAAATATTCCGTCACGAATCATCATTCGTCTTGATACAATTATATCCTTTCCTAATTTTGCAATAACAGCAGCAAGAACAACACATGCAGGAATAATCATACCATTAAAAAGAGATGATCCGGCAGTTGTACCAATTCCTCCTGAAAACCCATCTTCATCGTTAAGATAAAACAGGAAGAAGAGTGTTACGAAAAATTCTGGCATTGAACTGGCTATTGCATTTATTGTAGCGCCTCTAACTCCATTAGAGAGATTTCGTCCTATATATGCAGAAGCAGCCTCAAACCCATCACTCGCCTTCCAGATAATCCAACCAGAAATTACGATCACAACAAACGGTATAAGAACCCCCATAATTTTTTTGTTCAAATATAACTAATTCCGTAATACCTAAATATTACCTTTCTAATTTTATATCAACATTCAGATATATTGCTTATAATATTTGCATAATATGCATTGCTAAATTTTTACTATATTTGGCTCAATTATTTATAAAATACATTTTGTATTATGGCAAAAAGACGTGATGTAAAAAAAGATATCGACTTCGTTACTTTTGAGGTTGTTTCAGATTGTCTGACTTTTATGGCTTTAAATCCTAAACAAGACAACGAAAAGGCTGTTGAAATTATTAAAGAGACTACTGAAATTCGAAATGAGTTAATAGCCAGAGTAAATCACCCTGACGGAAAAGATAATCCAAAACTTATTAAGGCTCACTATAGAGCTATTTATGAGGATCTTCTTAAGAAAATGGATGAACAATTCTCTAAATTAAGTGGATTAACAAAATAATTACCCTAACATTTTAGGAAAAAAACTGTCTGAGGACAGTTTTTTTTTGCTTTTAACTTGATATTAATGCTTTATCGTCTTAAATTTAGTAGAGAAAACATAAACTTATTTAAAATTTAAGAATCGATATGGCTGAAATCAAAACCACCTACATGGGGCTAGAACTTAACTCGCCTGTTATTGTTGGCGCTTGCGGTTTAACCGACAATGCCGACAAAATAAAGAAAATTGAAACTGAAGGTGCCGGAGCAGTAGTATTTAAATCGCTGTTTGAAGAGCAAATAAATCTTGAGAGCATTGAATTACAAGAACAACTTAGTGCATACGACTATCGAAATGCCGAAATGGGAACTCTGTTTCCTAAAATAGAGCATGCTGGTCCAGAGGAGCATCTTAACAAACTACGTAAAGCAAAAGAATCTGTTAGTATTCCTGTAATAGGTAGTTTGAATGCTGTTTTTAAAGAGACATGGATTGAGTATGCTGAGTTAATTTCAGAAACAGGCATTGATGCACTTGAATTAAATTTCTATCACATTCCTAAAAATGTAACAAAAGAGAGCTCTACAATTATTGAAGAGCAGATGGAACTGCTGTATAGAATTAAGAATAAAATAAAGATCCCTGTTTGTGTAAAACTTAGCCCGTATTACACAAATAGCCTTAGAGTTATAGATAAGATGGATAAGGTTGGGGTAAACAGTTTTGTTATGTTTAACAGACAGTTTCAACCAGACATTGATATAGATTCAGAGAAACTTGTACAACACTACAATCTAAGTAATACTGACGATTTTAAACTTCCGCTAAGAATTACTGGATGGATGTATGGTAAGGTTAATGCCGATTTATGTGGAAATACAGGCATATATACAGCTAAAGAAACTATAAAACTTATACTTGCCGGTGCAAAAGCTGTTGAGGTAGTAAGTACACTATACAAAAATGGTATTGGCCAAATAGGTTTAATAAACCGTGATATTAAGAAATGGATGGATGATAAAGGTTACGAAAACCTTGATGATTTCAGAGGCAAATTGGCTATGGAATCTGTAAAAGATCCATTTGCTTATAAAAGAGCACAATATGTTGATATATTAATGAGAGAAAACGAGATTCTTGGAAAACATAACTTGTTATAGATTTACCAATTTAGCACCTTTATTAACGGGGAGTGTTTTACAACAAACACTCCTTGTTCGTTTCCGAACACCCATGTACAAAAACGCACTAATTACCAGTTATATAGATTTTTTTATTTTGCAGAACTGACTATTATATATACATTTATAGCATAAGGAATAATATTTGTAACGTTAAGTAAAACATATACAGGCAGGTAAATAAAATAGCCTTCTGTTAACTTTTTTAGCATACAAAAAAGATAAATTTAGATAGATGATTAAGTCATATATAAAAATAGCTCTACGTAACCTAAAAAACCATAAATACTATTCGTTGGTAAGTATTCTTGGATTATCACTAGGGCTAGCCAGTTTTCTGTTAATTTCATTCTACAACCTCAATGAGTTAAGCTACGATAATCATCATCAGAACAGCGATAGAATATACAGAGTTGTAACAATATTAGAAAAGGATGGTATTGGAGAGAGATCGGCCAGTTGCCCGTTTCCAATGGCCGAGAAGATACATAGTACTTTTCCTGAAAAAATTGAAAAAACTTTAAGGCTATTCAACTATCAGACACCGTCGTTACCACTTAAAATTGAGGATAAAACTGTACATGAAAAGAGTATATTTCTTTGCGATACTACAATTCAGTCTTTCTTTGATATTGATCTTATAAAAGGTGATAAGAAAAAGGTTTTTAAATCGCACAATACAATACTCTTATCAGAGAGCTTTGCTAATAAATATTTTAAAGATAAAAACCCTATTGGAGACTCTGTGTTCTTCTACTATACAAGGTCATATCTAGAGATCACCGGTGTTTATAAAAACTTCAGACATCAAAGCCACTTGCATCCATCTGCTTTAGTGAACATGCAAACATTTACAGATAAGTATGGTAAACATATTGAGAATGAAATGGTATGGAACCCTTGCTGGACATATCTTATGCTGAAATCAAACACAGATCCTGATGAGATTGAAAGTAAACTACCTAAATTTATTGACAAAACATTTGAGCACTACGATGTATTTAACATATTTCTACAATCGCTACCAAGCATTCATCTTAACTCACACATGTCGTTTGAGATAGAACAAAACGGTAACGAAGATTATGTAGTTGCATTGTTCTGGATTGCAATAATTATTATACTATTGGCTAGTACTAATTTTATAAATCTTACTACAGCTAATGCGGTATTCAGGAGTAAAGAGATTGGTGTGCGTAAAACTATTGGCGCACACAAAGGACAAGTATTTGTCCAGTTTATTATTGAATCACTTATTCTGAGCCTTACATCGTTACTTGTTGCTTTGGCAATTGTAGAGATTGCATTGCCAATTATGGAAATTTATATTGATAATAAGCTTGTTTTCAATATTCGGTACTCTGTAATGAATTTTATTTTGTTTGTATTAATAGGCTGTACAATAGGTATATTTTCCGGAATATACCCTTCACTATATCTATCGTCATTTAATCCTATAAATGCAATTAAAGGAATATTTAAGAAGCGCTTATACATACTAAAAGCTCGTAGAGCTTTAATAATATTCCAATTTATTATATCAGTAACTCTTATAATTGCATCGCTTGTTATATACAATCAACTAAGATACCTACAGAAGATGGATCTCGGATTTGAACGCGACAACATTGTAATGCTTGAGGTTAATGACACACATATACCATGGAAGTATGATGAGTTTAAACAAGATCTGTTAAATAATCCTCAGATTGCTTATGTAACTGGTATGTTCTTTCCAATAGGTGTTAGTCATAATACTATGCCATTTGGTGAGAGTACTGACAAAAAGGTGAAAAAAGAGCTATTTCCATATAACTCAGTAAATTACGATTTTATAAAAACATTTAAGATAAATATTATTACTGGTTCCGATTTCTCAGAACATAATAACAGCAATATTAATGGTATTCTGATAAATGAAGAAATGGTTAAGTTTAAAGGCTGGACCAATGAAAATGCTATTGGCCGTATATTAACAAATGATACAACTGAAACAAAGGTTATTGGAGTTTTTGAAAACTTTTATGTATCGTCATTACTAAATCCATCGGTACCATTTGTTCTTAAAATGGCTCATGAGAAGAAGATGATAAATTACACCTCTAAATATGTAGCTGTAAGACTTAATGAAAATAACCGATCTGTAATAAATTTTATTGAGCAGATATGGAACAAATACAACATAAATAAGGAGTTTAGTTATACAATGCTAAATGATGACATAAATAGATTATACTCGAATGAATATAAAGTTATTGGTTTTATGATTCCGTTTACAATACTTGCTATAATCATATCGTTTGTTGGACTTATGGGATTAACTACATATACCTGTCAACAACGGAGTAAAGAAATTGGTATTAGAAAGGTTATTGGAGCATCTGAACTGAATATAATAAAGTTGATTACAAAAGAGTATCTTATATTAGCTGTAATAGGTAATACTATAGCATGGCCTGTAGCTTACTACTTTCTGAACAGATGGCTTAACTCATTTGATCAGCACACTGTATTAAGCCCGTGGTACTTCATATTATCACTTATTATTACATCTGCACTTGCTGCAATTGTATCGTCATTTAAGGCATATACAACTTCAAAAAAGAATCCGGCTGAGATAATAAGAAGAATTAAATAGTCCACTGAAAGACAGAATATTCAGCGCATATGTATTTTCCCTCCAATACATATCAAACCTCTATTTCTTTTCGTTCATTTATGATACATAAAATCAAAACACAATAAATAGAATTGATGTCTTTTTTATATCTCAAAATTTGTTTATAACATGGCATTTGAAACGAACATAACAAATAATCCGACATTTATTTCATGATCATTCAATATAAGAAAAACGCACATATAAATCTAAACGTAGTTGAAATATTTACATTTTACAAATACAAACAACAAGGTTATAATATCTGAATCTTGAAGAATAAAGAGATTCATATAAAAAAGCATCTTCTCGTACTATATATGAAACGTGAAAAGATGCTTTTTATAATTTATCCTAAATGGACTATCTTACCTCAATAGTAAAATCTTTATTATACTTAAGGTAGAAACTTCCTTTATTTACATTATTCATATCAAATGTTGATGAATCAAAATATATTCTGTTTTGTAACAGTATCGGATGAAACTGATTCAAACAAAATTTAAAGTCATATCCATAATTAAACAGTGCTGTCAAAAAGAAAGTACTTACATCATATCCTTGAAACGAAAACATATCTGGTTCTGAATTATACAGTTCTCTATATAATGCAATAAAATCTTTAACCTTATCATTGTTGTAATCTATATAAAAAGGTGACGATGTGCGATACTCCAAATTATACAACATTTCTACATCAAGGGCACTTTGTCTGCGCCAAACGGAAGGTCCAACTACTTTAATATGATAACCAAGTTTATTATATGTATCAAGCTTCTGAAGAACCTCACTTACAAATCCCTTTTTGCCAGACGGAAGTATTACAATATTTTCCACTCCTCTTTTAAGCACTGCTTCAATCGGATGTACAGAATCTGTCTCCTCTTTCATATTGTTAGTATAAACAAACTCTGTTACAGTAGTATCGTCCTGCTCATACAGTTCACCTAAGTAAGGGGTAATATCCAGTTCTGTATTATCATTCTCATCACCATTATACACAACAAACTTGTTATTACCATCAATCTCTCTTAACACTGAGATAAAATTGTTTGTAGCCTCTTTTATTGACGGAATAACCTGATATACATACGGATTATTTTGCATTCCTCCCTTGAGTTGCCCTAATGGAGAGACAATGTTTATTCGTCTCTGCCCAGCATACTCTGCAACTTTATTAAAGCATTCAGGAAATACAGGTCCAATAAACAGTGATACATCAGAAAAATTATTCTCTTTAATTAACCTCTCTACCTGCAGTGTATCATTTGCAGTATCAAATACTAAAAGATCAAGATTTAATCCTTGATGCTTTAATCTATCAATTGCAATAAGCATACCCTTATAAAATGATATAAAATTCCTTGATTTCTTAAAAATACGCTTACCGTTAACTCCTCTTTTTTTGTATTGGTGCTTTATCATTCTTCCATCAGCACTCTCCTCAGGAAAATTTTTATCAAGATACAGAGGTAAAAATGCTACTACCTTATAATGTTGCGATCTATTAAACTGAACTTTCTCAAAACAGTCTGTATAATCAACTACATCTGTAACCTGAGCCACTTCAACTACCTCAACAGTCTCTACTTTTTGCTCCATTCCCTCTTTATCAGTATCTGGATTTAAAGGAATAACAACTTCTATTCCGGCTCTGTAACCCTCCTTAAATTTCTCTTTATTTAGTCGTTTTATTATCTTTTCACGTACACCATACTTTTTCTTAAGATCAGATAAACTTTCACCTGGTCTAATAATATGATATATATAATCTTCATCGTATTTATCTACAAGTTCAGGTATTACCACAACCTGATCGATACTCAGTTCGTTTGTTCTTAAGTTATTCGCCTTCTTTATATCTGTAGTACTAACATTATAAAGCTTTGATAGAGAAAACAGTGTCTCTTTAGGCTTTACTATATGATATTTCTTTCCCTCTTTCTTTAATTTCGACACGACATCCTCAACAAGGGGTACTTTAATAACCATGCCTATTGACAATCCATTATATGCAGGCGGGTTTTCTGATATTATTACATCAACAGGGACACTATAAATTTTGCTAATACGTGTTAATGTTTCTCCCTTAGATACTATATGTACGTAATAGGGTTTGCCTGATATAGTAACCTTTGTCTCAGATCTGTATTTAGACAAATCTTCATTCTCCTGAGCCAATACCGATACAGAAAACACTATCAGCAACAAAAAAATAAGTATTCTGTTTAGTTTCATTTTTATTATCAATATTTATTTATCTTATTCTAATTTATACAACAACCTTACCAATCACACTTTTACAATAATTTACAAAAGTAATAAGAAGAGCTAGACTATATCATTTATCAGGTAATAATTTTAGCAATAAAAAACGATTCAACCAAAAATATGTATAATCATACATTGTTAAGTAAGAATTATATATGAACACCATATCTTTTCAGATAAAAAAAAGAGGAGCTAAACTAAGGCTCCTCCATCATCTTATTTTAAGATATACGAGCTTTTAAAACCTCAATCCAAATGTCATCATAAACTGATGATTATTATTTGTAAGTTTTGTTATTGGAGCAGACCATTTATCTGTTCCGTACATAACATATTCCGAATCATATGCAGTATAAGCATATGCAAAATCTATATAATAAGTTGCTTCTCTGTAACCAAAACCACCAGAAAATATCTGTCTGTCACTACCTGAGTTTATAAATCCATCTTTTACAGGACTAGGATAAAAAGCATATCCTCCGCGTAACGATAATTGTCCAAAGTTCAACTCTCCACCAATCTTTATATTTCCAACAGATTTATAAGTATCTCTTATCTGACGATTATCTGTAGAGAAACTATCATTAGAGAAACTGTTATCTGTTTTTAATTTCATCATAGAGTAATCTACCAACTCATAGTCGATACTTAACAACCCATACGTTTTAAATATAAATGCAGTACTAAACATAGCTCTTAATGGTG
The DNA here is from genome assembly GCA_002454955.1 of Bacteroidales bacterium UBA6680. Classification (GTDB taxonomy): domain Bacteria; phylum Bacteroidota; class Bacteroidia; order Bacteroidales; family UBA6680; genus UBA6680. The sequence continues at coordinate 18,555 of DKJY01000114.1, read as the reverse complement.
TTACGGCTCTGAACTCATAAGAACCATTCGGAGAACTCCATGATTCAACTCCGTCAGTAAATCTAGCATTAATATTAGCACTATACTCTTCATTAACCTTATAAACAGTTGGAGTATGTACTGCTGCACCTAAACGTATAAAATCTATTGGCTGTGCTATTACACCAACTTTCAGGTTATAACCTGTTCCCCATGTTTTGGTTCTATAATAATAGTCATAATCTACAAGCTTGTCCGATGTATTATTTATGGTAGCCTCATTATGTGTGAATGTAGATATTCTCTCAAAACTACTAATACCAAGTGTTGCTCCAATAAACACTTTGTTCGAAATATTTACAGCCTGACTAATAGCCCACTCCCTATTATATCCCGTAACTTCAACATCTCTTCCTTGTAATTTATCTTTTCCATTTAATGAGTTAATCATACCATAAAGATTGTTTGTTCCCGGAATTGTATCAATAAGAAAAGTATTAAATGCCAACTGACTGCCAAAACCATTTAGCTGTTCCGGATTTGTCCCATCAATACCTGACAAAAAGACATCAAGTAGTGATGACTTTGAATTATTTCCTCTAAATGAGAAGTTATTTTCAAAGTCGTTAGTTCTATTAAAAGAAAGTCCTATGTTATAGCTTACAATACCTTTATCTTTGTATGATAACTTTATTGGTATTGCAATACCAAAATTATTTATATTAAATTTAGTTGCATTATCTGTACTTGTCTTTCCTAGAAACGAAGCATCTGTAGACCCTTTAAAATACTTGGTTGTTAATCCAAAATCGGCTCTTCTGTATATTCCCAGACCTGCAGGATTATAACTAAGCGTGGTTAAGTCTCCACCTAATGCACCAAACGCTCCTCCCATACTCATAAACCTTGCGGTTCCGTTATTGTACTGCTGCGATACCTGATGCACATAATCTACATATTGTGCTTCGGTTGCAAAAGCAAACAATAATCCTAATATTATAATTCCTATCTTTCTCATATGCGTGTTATCGTTTTTCTTTTTCGGTTTAATTTTCATAATGCATATCTATATAAAATACTTATATAATACACCTCAGATATGCGCATAAAAACTCTATTTATCAGTTATTAATATATCTAATAATTACAAAATATTACAGTAAAACAATCTATCGTCTAGATCTTGAACGAGTGCTTCCTCCAGAGCTACCACTGCTTCCTGACGATCTGGTTGTGCTTCCGCTAGATCTGTTTACAGATGATCGTCCTGTTGAAGACGAATTATAGCTTCTGCTAGATCCCGAGCTATTGTAGCTTCTTGTTTTTGTAGTCACGGTTCTGTTCACTCTACGTGATGCATTATAATTAGACCTTGTACTTGTTCTTGGTCTTGTATAAACCGGTGTATACGATCTAGATGATTTTCCACGAACAGTATTCGAATTTTGTGGTCTTGTATAAGCATTTGTTCTACGAGTGGCACCACTATTTCTTCCAATCTGTGATCTTGTATAATTAGATCTTGTTCCTACACGTGTTGAACTTTTAACAGAAGAATTATTTCCTCTTGTTGATGAAGATCTTGTATAATTAGACGACCTGCTTCTTGTTGTTCCGGTACTCTTACCATTTATATTTGCAGACTTACGTGTACCAGAGTATCCAGCACCATATCCATTCTGTCTTCCTCTATATACATTACTATTTGATTGGTGTTTTTTTCCGCCATAATATCCACCATACCAATAATCATCATAATACCAACTATTTCCCCAGTATCCATATCCATGATAATGCCCGTACCATCCATGATAAGGTCCTCCATAGTAAGGATTCCATCCGGTAAAATAGGGGCTATGATATCCATAATAGAACCCCCATCTGTATGGACTGTATCCCCAACTATATGCTGAGTTTCTATAGCCAAATGAACTTGAGATATACCAAGGTTCAACCCAAACATCATCTCCAACAACTACAACGTTATAGAAAGCCGGGTCGTAAGCACTTACATACCACCAAGCATCACTATTTGCTATCAGACTATAATTTGTTAAACCATATCTGGGACTACTAAATCCTCTAAGCCTTCTCTCATATGAATCTGTATAATTGTCCACCAATACATCATCATATGGATTAGTAAACATTTCACTTTCATAAATTACAGTATCAATCTCATTCCCCTCTGATTCACGCAAAATATCCTCAGCACTTTTTCGCATAGAATTAAAGTCTTGGGCATCTTGCTTTGCAATCTCCTCCTTATCTGCATCTTCAATATTACTTACATCAATCTCAGACTTAGAGTTGTAGTACACATCATCGTACCCATCAACACCGCTACCAAGCTTAAATGATGAAGAACAAGAAGATAATATCAGTATTAAAGCCAGATAAACTATCAATCTTGATTTCATAACAACCTCCATATTTTATAATTATTAGATATAATTTATTTACTTTGCACCAAAATACTTTTTAACAATTTTTAGCAAATACCGTACCAAACAATGGCAAAAGCATTAACAAGTAGAGAAGAAAATTACTCGCAATGGTATAATGAGCTTGTAGTTAAGGCCGATCTGGCTGAAAATTCGGCTGTTAGAGGATCTATGGTTATAAAACCATACGGCTATGCAATTTGGGAAAAGATGCAAGCTGTTCTGGACAAGATGTTTAAAGATACCGGACACTCAAATGCATATTTCCCGTTATTTATACCAAAATCGTTTTTTAGCAAAGAGGCCGATCATGTTGATGGTTTTGCTAAAGAGTGTGCTGTAGTTACACACTACAGGTTAAGAAATAAAGAGGATGGAAAAGGGATTGAGGTTGATCCTGAAGCAAAACTTGAAGAGGAGTTAATTGTAAGACCAACGTCTGAAACAATAATATGGAATACATATAAAAACTGGATTCAAAGTTACCGTGACCTTCCTATACTTTGTAACCAATGGGCAAATGTTGTACGTTGGGAAATGAGAACAAGGCTTTTCCTTAGAACTGCTGAATTTCTATGGCAAGAAGGACATACTGCTCATGCAACAAAAGAAGAAGCTATTGAAGAGACTAAGCAAATGATTGATGTGTACAAAGATTTTGCAGAAAACTATCTTGCAGTTCCTGTTGTTCAAGGAACAAAATCAGATAGCGAGCGTTTTGCTGGTGCACTTGATACATATACTATTGAGGCTCTTATGCAAGATGGTAAAGCTCTTCAATCAGGAACATCACACTTCTTAGGACAAAACTTTGCAAAAGCTTTTGATGTTAAGTTTACAAATAAAGAAGGTAAGCAGGATCTTGTTTGGGCTACATCATGGGGTGTTTCTACAAGATTAATGGGTGCACTTATTATGGCACATTCTGATGATAACGGATTAGTTCTTCCTCCAAAACTTGCTCCTATTCAAGTTGTAATTGTGCCTATATATAAAGGCAACGAACAATTTGCAAAGGTATCTGAAAAAGCAAATGAGATAAAGAAAGCCCTTGAAGCAAAAGGTATATCTGTTAAGTTTGATAACCGTGATACTCATAAGCCTGGATTTAAATTTGCTGAATGGGAACTTAAAGGGGTGCCAGTAAGATTAGCAATGGGGATGAGAGATCTGGATAATGGAACTATTGAAGTAGCGAGAAGAGACACATATGAAAAAAACACATTACAAATTGATGGTATTGAAACCTATGTGGAGAGTCTTTTAAATGAAATTCAGGAGAATATCTTTAAAAAGGCTATTGATTTCAGAACAGATATGACGACAAAGGTTGATTCATACGATGAATTTAAGAAAGTTCTGGAAGATAAAGGTGGATTTATACTTGCACACTGGGATGGTACACCAGAGACTGAAGATAAAATTAAGAATGACACAAAAGCAACTATAAGATGTATACCGCTAGACGCCCCAGAAGAAGACGGTGTTTGCATAATATCAGGTAAACCTTCTAAAAAAAGAGTTTTATTTGCTAAAGCATATTGATTATATTTAGGGTCTGTTTAACATAGACCCTTTTTTATGGTTGATAAAAAAATTACCGAAGCAATAGTTGATAAGTTAAAAACTAAATCAGCTGCCAAGTTTAAAGCCTATGACAATACTCTTATTGCTTTAAACTGGGTTAAGGATATTATAAAAGAGATAACTGATAATTGTAATTGCGATCTGGAGGGAGAAGATAAACGTATTCTGCTTACTAATCTTAATCAGGGAAAATACGAAACTGAGCTACAGATAGCAGATGAATTACTTATCTTCAATATGCACAGTAACATATTTGAGTTCGACAGAGATCATCAAATTTGGAAGTTATCATATCTGAAAGAGGATAATCTCAGATCGTATTGTGGTGTTATAAATATCTACAACTTTTTGGCAGATTCATTTAAACATAACAGACTTGAAGATTTAGGATATCTTGTTGCCAGAATATTCATTAATAATGATATGCACTTTTTTGTTGAAGGTAAAAGGCAGCTTGGTTTCCTTTACAATAATTTTGGAACCGATACTCTTACAAAAGATAAGATGGAGCAAGTTATTGCCTCAGCACTAAAATATACGCTTGAATTTGATCTTCTGGTTCCTCAATATGATACTGTTAAAATTGCAAATGTTGCTCAAATTAATGAGAAGATAGAGACATCAAAAATCGCAACAGGAAAAAGATTAGGATATAAGTTTCTTGCAGACGATGTTTCAAACGGAAAATAAACATAATTACAAATACAAATAACAAATGAGACGTAAATTATTATCAGCTGCTGTAGCCGGAGCAATCATACTTTCGGCTTGTAATGGTGGTAACAAAAAAGAGGCAAAGACTACAGAAGAGTCTCCTATTCAGAAAAAGGTAAATGAGTTTGTTGCTGTTGACCTTAAATCTGATATCAGCTTTTTAAGTGAGAATGAGAAGAAAATGCTTCCGTATCTGTTTAACGCAGCTAAAGTAATGGATGATATTTTCTGGACACAAATCATTGGTGAGAAAGATGAGTTTCTTTCTAAGGTTGAGGATAAAGCTACTAAAGAGTTTGCTATTATAAACTATGGTCCTTGGGAAGCTTTAAACAACAATAAAAGTTTCATGGCTAATTACAGTAAACGTCCGGCCGGTGTAAACTACTATCCTGCCGATATGACAGATGAAGAGTTTAATGCTCTTGAGGATGAAACAAAGTCTAGTCTTTACACTCTTATTAAAAGGGATGCTGAGGGTAAGCTTTATGTTGAACCATATCATGTAGCATACAAAGACAGAGTTGCTGTTGCTGTTGAGAATATTCGTAAAGCCGCAGAATTAGCAGAAGATGAGGGATTAAAAAAATACCTTGAGTTACGCGCTGAAGCTCTTCTTACAGATGAATATCTGGCTTCTGACATGGCATGGATGGATATGAAAACAAATAACATTGATTTTGTTGTTGGACCAATTGAGAATTATCAGGATCAAAGATATGGTTATAAAGCAGCACACGAGGCTTTCATATTAATTAAAGATCCTGAGTGGAGTAAAAAACTTGCTAAGTTTGCTGCTCTTCTTCCTAAACTTCAACTTGCTCTTCCTGTAGATGCTAAATACAAAGCTGAGGTTCCTGGTAGCGATTCAGATTTAGGAGTATACGATGCTATTTATTATGCTGGTGACTGTAATGCTGGTTCTAAAACTATTGCTATCAACCTTCCGAACGACGAGAGAGTTCATATTGAGAAAGGAAGCCGTAAACTACAGCTTAAAAACTCAATGAAGTATAAGTTTGACAAAATTCTTGTTCCTATTTCAGAAATGCTTATTTCTAAAGAACAACGCAAACACATTAAGTTCGATGCTTTCTTTGAGAACACAATGTTCCACGAGGTAGGTCACGGATTAGGTATCAAAAATACTATTAACGGAAAAGGTGCTGTACGTAAAGCATTAAAAGCAACTTATAGTTCTATTGAAGAGAATAAAGCAGATCTTATGGGTGTATTTATTGTTAAAGAACTTGCAGATATGGGTGAGATTGAAAACAAAGACATAATGGACAACTATGTTACATTTATGGCTGGTCTGTTCCGTTCAATCCGTTTTGGTGCATCAAGTGCACATGGCAAAGCAAACATGATAAGATTCAACTACTTTAACAAAGTTGGCGCTTTCACAAAAACTGCCGATGGATTTTATGTTGTAAACAAGGAGAAAATGGAGAAAGCTATTGCCGATCTTACAAAGGTTACACTTGAGATGCAAGGTAATGGTGATATTGAAGCTGCAGAGAAGATGATTAAGGAGATGGGAAATATCACACCTGAATTACAAGCTGATCTTGATAAAGTTAACAACGCAGGTATTCCAAGAGATATCAGATTCAATCAAGGACAAAATATGCTAGCACTATAACATAAGTTATATATAAATTAAAAAAGAGGTCAAATGACCTCTTTTTTTTATCAATAGTGCTGATTTTAAATAAATAAAAGATATTTTTAACCTCGCTAATAATATAACAAACAAATATTAGATTATTCAAATATTATTTCTCATATAAACCTGATTAATAATACATTTGCATAATCTGCAAAAATTGCCTATAGATGAATTTATCATTTAATTTTATTAAATCCGTATCAACTCTATACGATGAGATGATGAATAACGGATTTTCACTGGTATATCTGGGAGAGTTCAGACATGACATAACCAAGATGTTTACGTCAATGGCCGAAACTGATATGGAGATGAACTCAGAAGAGAAATCTGTTCAGCGTAAAGTGTATCATGTAATGGTTGAAACGCTGCAAAATATGAACAAACATTCTGATGAAATTACCAACAATAAAAATGGTAACGGACTATTTATTATTGGTAAGAAAGAAGACACATATTATGTTATAACCTCTAATAAGGTAACAAAAGAGCATGCTGAATCTGTTGAGGAGTCTATAAAAGAGGTTAACAATGCCACTAAAGAGGAACTAAAAGATATGTATAAAAAACAGATTAAAGAGGGTAAACTATCAAACAAAGGTGGTGCCGGACTTGGTCTGATTGATATTAAAAGAAAAATTGACGAACCTCTATCTTATCAGTTTTTATTATTGGATGATGAAAATTACTTGTTTATCTTAAAGGTAGAGATAAATGCTAAAAAACTAAGTACAAGATAGATTTAGTGACTGACAACAAAAAATACACAATAGTATTATTACTTTTTACACTTATGTTGCCCGCATTATACGGGCAATTTAAGTATAAAGAGAGGAATGATACTATCCTTATTAAAAAGAATAATTACCTTCAGTTATCAGACACAATAGTATACGTTGCATCAGATACAGTTCTTGTTACAAAAAAGGACGCAGATATAAACATTCTATCTCCAGGTGAATACTATCAGAACTATAGTTTTTATGATACATTAAAAACAAGAGCAAATAAATACTGGCTTACAAGGGTTATCTCTGACGCTCTTATTAAAGAAAAAAGAATAGATAAAGGTACCAAAAATATTACCAGTCCAACCTTAATGTATGAATCGCACAGAGGTAAAAAAATTAACAATATCACAATCGTAAATATACCTGTTCTACCAGATTCTATAAGTGGCACTGCACTAAAAAGATTACTTCATTACATAGTAGTTAACTCGCAAAGCAATACACCTGATAAATTAATAGACAAATACATATTCTTTAACAAAGGAGATTATACAGATCCTGATCTTATTGCATCTAACCAAAAACTTCTTAGAGAACAGAGCTTTATATCTGACGCAGATATAATTATAAAGGATATAGATAGCACAAATGTTAATGCTGTTGTAATTGTACAGAATGCCTGGAGCAAAGCTTTTAATGCCGACATATCATCAGATAATATAAGGGTTGAAATTACAGACAAAAATGCATTTTCATCAGGTAATGAATACTCTCTGGCATTCATAGCTAATGAGTTTGACAAACTAAATATAGGATATAATGCGGTGTTTAATTTTAAAAATATCAAACACACCCTTATTGGTACAAAATTAGATATTTTGAGCACAACCTACGATAAAACATACAAAGCAGAGGTATATAGAGAGGCTATTCAGAATATTACAGATTACTTTGGAGCGATATCTGCTTTAAGTGACAATTCATACAATAACTTGCTACTACCTGATACTATAATAGAGAGATTTCATACAAGAAAGAAAAATATCGACTTCTGGATTGGCCACTCATTCAGACTACCAAATAGCAGAAAGATATCTACATCATTCAGAGCTTATATAAACAATATAGAGTACAATAAAAATCTAATTGAAGTAAACAGACAAAGCTATAAAAACACAGGCTATCTGTTAATTGATTTAAGTATTAGTAAACAACAATATTACCAGGCAAGTATGATCAACTTTGCCGGAAAAACCGAAGATATTCCATTAGGATATCAATTCACGGCCACAGGAGGTATTGAGAAATCAAAATCACAAAACAGAGGTTATGTATCATTATCAGCAGGAGGTGCCGGATATATGAACAATTTTGGTTATCTATACATTAACGCAGAAATATCATCGTTTATGAATATAGATAGTAAATTTGAACAATCACTATTCTCTGCAAAGTTAAATTACTTCTCTCCACTTATGAATATGGGTAGATGGCGTTTCAGAAATTTCTTTAATATTGGATACTATAACTATAGCCTACTCAATAGGCATGACTATATTAGTGTATCTGAAAACGAGATTAAAGGACTATCATATAACTCCTTTAATGCATCAAAAAAGATATCATTTCAGATAGAACCAGTTCTCTTTACTCCTATAAACTTTTATGGATTCAGACCAACAGTATATGCATTTTATAATGGTGTATATACTAATAGCCAAACAGATAACAAATATGTTTCTGCTCTAGGTTTAGGAGTAAAACTATTCAACAAACTACTGGTTTTTAAAACTATCAGACTACAGTTTGCCTACTACCCTACTACACCAACTGCTACTGGTGTTTCTAAATTTACAGCAAAATTTAGCAATGACCTTTTCTTAACTGATTTTGAAACAAATAAACCTGATGTCTGGATTGAATATATGAAATAATATACATTTCTTTTTCAGATTGGTTTACATCTTGCAACATAGATATTAGATAACATAATTAACAATATTTATAATTAAACTATCGCGAGATGAAAAGATTAGTTACTATTCTGACAAGTTGTATTATTACTTGTCTATTTGCTTTAAGCGTCAAAGCACAAGGTTTTATCACTCCCCTTAAAACAGTTCAGCTAAACACAGAAACTATAGTTGTAAAATCAGATGGTAAAGTAATTAAGGGTAAATTAAAAACAGCTACCTGCGTTATGGGATATTTAAAAAGGATATCCATTAAAGATAATGCCGGAGTTAAACACAAACTTAAAGCCTCACAAATAAAAACACTTAAAGTAAAACCAAGTAAGATGGCTAAAATGGAGATGTTAGCATCTTCAACTGAAAACACTTCTAAAATCTCAAAAAAACGTTACGCAGAAGTAATAAACAGAAAGTGGCTTATATATGAACGCACCTTAAAAGCCAGAAAGAAAGATGTTGATGTACTTGGTCAGTTACTAAACCCAGGGTTTGACAAAAAGATAAAGGTATATGTAGATCCTAATGCAAGAACATCAAGTATTGGCGGATTCAAATTCGGAGGACCAAAATCATATATGGTTGTTAAAAATGGTAAAAAAGCAATTATTGTTAAAAAGAAAAACTACAAAAAAATTGCAAAAGAGTTATTTGGCGATTGCCAAAAAATGATGAAAGCTTATAAAGAATTTAATTACAAGCAATTCGCTGAGCATGTATTTTATTACGATCAAAACTGCAGATAAATCACATTAACATCAATCACCATTTTTTAGCCATTCAAATTTGAGTGGCTATTTTTTTATTCACAAATGAAGTGTATATTTGTAGGTAACTATACTTAATATATACAGCGTATATTTTTAATAATACAACTTTTTAGAATCAGATGTACATTATGCATCTGACTTACAGGTTTATTATTAAATATTAAGCTATATATTAAATGGAAACATTTGAAAAGATTCAAAAAATTAAGCAACTACACCAGCTTATAAAACTCAGAGCAACAGGAAACGCTAAAGAATTCAGCAAACGTGCCGGAATGAGTGTATCAACACTTAAAAGAGAACTAAATTCTATGCGTTTGCTTGGGTGCCCTGTAAAATTCTGTAGATACTCAGGTTCATATTATTACGAATACGAAGGTAATATAGAGTTAAAGTTTAAGAAAAAGTGCTAGCTCCAGGCATACAAAATACAAGTGTAAGTAATTAAATTTTATTGTACATAAATCTTAGCTAAGAAAGCGTTTGCCGAAAAGCTTTAACAGAGTAGGCTATTTTACAAACAACCAATTTAAAAATGAGAAAATTAAAACTAACACTTAAAAAAGAGATTATCTCTGACCTAGAAGCAAAAGACATAACAGGTGGTAGACCAGTTGATTCAGCATTGGCTCCTTGCACAACTACAATAACTGTAAAAACGCTTGAAACAGATTGCCATATTTACACATTAGATTCTGGATGCAATCCGAAAACTCTAACACCGGACTGTGCTATAAAAACAATAGGTAATCAGGCTAGTTGCATGGGTACAAGCTGCAACGCAGTATGTGTTCCTGCATAACAACTGATAATCAGATCAAATAGCTTCAAATAGATTAAGGGGTTGTCAATTAACTTGGCAATCTCTTTTTTTATTTAACCTACCATACTTTCTCAAAAAAGCTCCTTTCTTTCCTATTAATTATCTAATATTTTCCGGACAAAACAAACCGTATCATATCCTGACACAATAGTCCATTAAGTTTGACATGTATTTCATAGCAAGAGAAAGCGGAGACCGAAAAGCTTTGATAGAGTAGGTATAATTAAATTTAACTTAATATGAGACGATTAAAGTTATCATTAAAAAAGGAGGTTATATCGGATCTTGAATCAAGAGATATAACAGGTGGTGCTGTTGGAGCAACAAGAGATACAGATTGTTTTGCATCTACCTACAAATCAATATCACCATGTTGTGTTATAGCACAAACACAAGAATATTCGTGCCAACATACATGTAACACAACAGACGGAATGCACACATGTCATAGTAATACTCCTACATGTTTAACTGTAGATAGTGACTGTATTGAAAAATAAATCCAATATATGAAACTATTAAAGCTATCATTAAAAAAAAGAGATTATTTCTGATCTGGAAAACAGAGGTACAGATGGAGTTACAAAAGATGATAATTGTATTGCAACTGGTGATATATCAAAACCTCCTTACTGTGCTTCAATACAGACACAGGTAAGTTATTGTGGAGTAAATTGCAACACATATCACAATCTACACACATGTTACACTAATGAACCTATTTGCGGTTCAAAATAATAATAAAAAAGGTTTATAATATGAGAAAATTAAAGTTATCACTAAAGAAAGAGGTTATTTCGGGTCTTGAGTCAAAAGAGGTTAAAGGCGGGGCTCATACATTAAATCCTAATTGCCCAACGAATGTACATTCTTGTGCAAATACATGCAACATTACAGACGGAATACATACTTGTCCTAGTAATATTCCCACATGCAAATCATATGAAACAATTTGTACACAATAAATTATTTTAATCATGAGAAAGTTAATGTTATCACTAAAGAAAGAGATTATATCAGATCTTGAAGCAAATGATTTAAAAGGTGGTGCAATTGATCGTACAAAAAATTGCCCTACTCAAGGATATGTATATACATGTCAACCAAATTGTAATCAAACTGATGGCGTAAAAACATGTTACAGTGACAAGCCTCAATCATGCCTTAATTATTGTGACTAATTACTATAAGCTAAACTGCGATAAAGCAGTTTAGCTTATTCAGATATACAACAAATAACTTATAAATTCTACATCTAACAACAAATAATCAATATATTACTACACATTAAAACAACATTTCTGAAATAAATTTGGTACAAATTCCTACCGTATCAGTTTATGATATCCCCACAGGTTATATTTACCACTTACAATAATAAGCGGAAACCGAAAAGCTTTAACAGAGTAGGTTTACTAATAACCAAAATTACAATGAGAAAATTAAAACTATCGTTAAAAAAAGAGATTATTTCTGATCTGGAAGCAGAAAATGTAAAAGGTGGTGCTCTATCACAACACATATGCTATCCTATTTCATACAGAGATTGTCCTCCGGAAACTGCTATATGCATGCCACATACTGATGATTGTTTTACTTACAGAGAGTGTGAATCTGAAATTATTAAATGTAAACCTTAATAATAATCAGTATACAATTCTCTATTTCTTTTATAAAAACATATTCTGATATTATAAATAAGCGGAAACCGAAAAGCTTTAAAGAGTAGGTATACTAATAATCAAAATTATCATGAGAAAATTAAAACTGTCACTAAAGAAAGAGATCATTTCTGTTCTTGAGGCAAAAAATGTAAAAGGTGGTGGTTGGTCATATGAGATATGTCGTTTTACATATCAAGATTGTCCTGATCCAACAGAAATATGTCCGGAAACACATGATTGTAAAACTGAATTAGAATGCTATTCAGTCTATATAAAGTGTAAAGATTTTTAATTATACAACATAAAAAAACCGCTCTTTTAGAGCGGTTTTACATATATAAGGTAATAAATTACGCACCAAGTGTAGCAACCATAACTGCTTTAATTGTATGCATACGGTTCTCTGCCTCATCAAATACTATTGAAGCTGGCGATTCGAATACATCCTCAGTAACCTCCATTCCGTCAAGACCAAACTTTTGGAAAATTTCTTCTCCAACCTTAGTCTCTCTGTTGTGGAATGCTGGAAGACAGTGCATAAACTTACACTTATCGTTTCCTGTTGCAGACATAAGTTCGCTATTAACCTGATATGGCTTAAGAAGCTCAATACGCTCTGCCCATACTGAATCTGGCTCACCCATTGATACCCAAACATCAGTATAAAGGAAATCACAACCTTTAACTCCTGCTTTTGCATCATCAGTAACAGTTATTTTTGCACCAGTCTCTTTAGCTATCTCCTCACACTGAGCAACAAGATCTGCTTCTGGTTGAAGTGATTTAGGGCCAATAATTCTAACATCCATACCCATCTTTGCAGCACCAACCATAAGAGAGTTAGCCATATTGTTTCTTGCATCACCAAGGTATGCAAATGAAACCTGATGTAGAGACTTATCAGTGTGCTCCATCATTGTAAGAAAATCTGCAAGAATTTGAGTTGGGTGATACTCATCAGTAAGACCATTCCATACAGGAACACCTGCATGTTCAGCAAGCTCTTCTACAATAGTCTGCCCAAATCCACGATACTCAATACCATCATACATTCTTCCCAAAACACGTGCAGTATCTGCCATAGATTCCTTTTGTCCTATCTGTGATCCTGAAGGCCCAAGATAAGTAACACGAGCTCCCTGATCATAAGCAGCTACCTCAAATGCACAACGTGTACGAGTAGATGACTTCTCGAAAATAAGTGCAATATTCTTACCTGTTAGCTTTGGTTGCTCTGTGCCAGCATATTTAGCAGCTTTAAGGTCAGCAGCAAGATCTAACATAAACTTAATCTCTTTTGGAGAGAAATCTAACAACTTCAAAAAGTGTCTGTTACGCAAATTGAATGCCATATCTATTTTTTTTAATATTTTATTAAACGTCTACAAAATTATAAAATAAAATCTCTTAATCTTCGTAATTAAGTGTGATTTTTGTCCCGAATGAACGATCTACCAATTTAGTAGCTTCAGTAATAACACTCTTCTTGCCACCATTCTCAACAAAGTTAAGACTAGCACGTATTTTTGGAGCCATACTACCTTCAGCAAACATACCATCTTCAATATACTTTAATGTATCTGCCCTATCAAGAAAATCTAATTTTTTCTCATTAGGTTGTTTAAAGTTGATATAAACATAAGGTACATCTGTTAATACATAGAATTCATCCGCCTTTATTCTTGATGCAAGAAGTGAGTTAGCTGAATCTTTGTCAATTACTGCCTCTTGCGAAGTAATTGTCCCATCCTCGTTGTACGAAACAGGAATACCTCCTCCACCAGTAGCAATAACTATCACACCTTCATTAGCCAAGCGTTGAACAATCTTCTCGTTCATTACCTCAACAGGTTTTGGCGAAGCAACAACACGTCTCCATCCACCATCTGCTTTTACTTCTTCCTTAAATTGCCAGCCTTTTTCAGCTTCAAGAGCATCTGCTTGCTCTTTTGTGTATATGCGACCAACTCTTTTTGTAAGGTTCGTAAAAGCTTCATCGTTTTTATCAACAACAACCTTAGTTACAAGAGTAACAACCTCTTTATTTATACCATGTTTCTTAAGAGTATTACGTAAAGCTTTTTCAAGCATATAACCAATACCCCCTTGCGATTCAGCAACACAATAATCCAAAGGCATTGCGGGAATATCATACTTCTCAGCACCAGCATCGTGCTGCATAAGTATATTTCCAACCTGAGGACCATTACCATGACTAATAACCAGATTGTATCCTTCTTTAATGATCTCCACAATGTTCTCCATTGTGTCTAAAGTGTTTTGCTCCTGCTCTTGGATAGTACCACGTTGGTCTCCACGAAGCAATGCGTTTCCGCCTAAAGCAACTACCGCTAATTTACTCATAGCCAAAAAATTATTTTAATTATACTCAGAGAACGGCAAATCTATTAAAAAATAGTGATAATTAGATCTTACTAAAGATATTTTTAGCAACAAATGTTGATAAATTTTGCAGAAATTATCATCTGTCATGTTGCCTTTTATTATCCTATTGGTTTAATTTGTGTAAATTTTTATATTTCACCATGGCAAAGAGTAAAAAAAGTAAAAGCAAAAAAAAGAGTAATCCTTTAATAAATCATCTTAAAGATGAACGTATTAAATTTATAATAGGTCTTATTACAATACTGTTTGGTATATATATGGCTTTGGCTTTTTTCTCATATTTCTTTACATGGAAAGCTGACCAAAGTTTTATCTGGAATAAAGCAGTATCCGCATCAGATATTATTGCAGAGAACTGGACCGGAAAATATGGAGCTAAACTTGCAAATTCATTAATATTAAAAGGGTTTGGTTTATCATCTTTCTTTGTGCCATTCCTGATAATTATTGTTGGTTTACGATTATTTAATATTAGAAGAATTCCATTACGCAGAACAATACGCTTCTCTCTGTATATTATGATAATTACATCTATTGCTCTGGGTTTTGTTCTTGGAACAACTGGAGGATACTGGGGTAGTGGTCTTGGTGGAGAGTATGGCTTGTTTATATCTAAATGGATATCGTCATTCATTGGTAAAGTAGGAACTATATTCTTTCTAATTATAACAACATGCTCTGTACTAATATTTTCTAACAGAATAGTTTTTGATTTTGCTAAAAAACTAATTAATAATCTATTTGTAAGAAGTAGCGATAACAATAAGAACTACACATATAGTGAGTTTGAAGATAGCTCTAAAACCGATAAAGAAACAAACATATCTGATAAAGAGATCCGCGAAGAACCCGTTAAAGAAACGGTTATTGAAGAACAATTAAACAATCATAATATATCAAAGGATAAAAACTGTACAGATTCAGATCATACACTTGTTATAGAACGTCCTACAGAAGATAATCATAGTAATGGAGATGCTATTGATGAGCCAGAACTGATAGTTAATAACAATGATGAGATAGAATTTATTCCTGCCGACACTTTGATGCATGAAAATACCAATAATGGAAATGAACAGCTTGAAAAAACAGATGGCAAAGAGAATGTATCTTTTGAGATTGCTGAGAAAGTAGAAGAAGAGATTCTTGACGAAAAAGATCTTAAAACAACCGAATTTGAAAACTACGATCCAACCCTCGATCTTCCAAGCTACCAAGTCCCCCCTATTGAGCTTTTAGATGATCACAAATCAGCCAAAGGAAACCCAACAATTGAAGAACTAGAAGAGAATAAAAAGACCATTATTGAAACCCTTGAGAACTATAAAATAAAGATCCAAAATATAAAAGCTACAGTTGGGCCAACTGTAACACTTTATGAGATTGTTCCTGCTCCAGGTATAAGGATATCAAAAATTAAAAATCTGGAAGACGATATTGCACTTAGTCTGGCTGCTTTAGGTATTAGAATTATCGCTCCAATACCGGGTAAAGGGACAATTGGTATTGAGGTTCCAAACCCTAATCCTGAAATTGTATCGATGAAGACAATCATTAAATCTGCTAAATTTCAGAATAGTAAGTTTGATCTGGCCATTGCTCTTGGTAAAACCGTATCTAGTGAGATATTCACATTTGACCTTGCTAAAATGCCCCACCTTCTGGTTGCTGGTGCTACAGGACAAGGAAAATCTGTAGGTCTGAATGCTATTCTGGCATCACTCCTATACAAAAAACATCCATCACAAATAAAATTTGTAATGGTCGATCCTAAAAAGGTAGAATTAACTCTGTTCTCTAAAATAGAGAAACATTTTCTTGCCAAACTTCCTAATGAGGAAGAACCTATTATTACAGATACGCAAAAAGTAATAAACACTCTCAGTTCATTATGTGTTGAGATGGATGCCAGATACGAGCTTCTAAAATCAGCACATGTAAGAAACATTAAAGAGTACAATAAAAAATTCATTAACCGGGTACTAAATCCTGAAAAAGGGCATAGATATCTACCATACATTGTTGTTGTTATCGATGAATTTGCTGATCTTATTATGACTGCCGGCAAAGAGGTAGAGATGCCAATTGCCAGATTAGCACAATTAGCGCGTGCTATTGGTATACATCTAATTATTGCAACACAACGACCTACAACAAATATTATTACTGGTGTAATTAAAGCCAACTTCCCTGCTCGTATTGCTTTTAGAGTAACAAGTATGATAGATTCAAGAACGATACTTGACAGTCCGGGAGCTAATCAGCTAATTGGTAGAGGAGATATGTTATTTTCTAGTGGCAGTGATATTACAAGAATTCAGTGTGCCTTTGTTGATACACCAGAAATAGAAAGAATAACCGATTTCATTGGTAACCAAAGAGGATACACATCTGCCCTTATGTTGCCTGAATTTGAAGAAGAAAATAGCGGAGCAAAAGATGTTGATCTTCAGCAAAAAGATGATCTTTTTGAAGATGCTGCAAGGTTAATTGTAATGCAACAACAAGGATCAACATCATTAATACAAAGAAAATTTTCTATTGGATATAACCGTGCCGGAAGAATTATAGACCAGCTTGAAGCTGCTGGTATAGTAGGTCCGTTTGAAGGTAGTAAAGCCAGACAGGTTTTAATTCCTGACGACTACGCTTTGGAACAGTTTTTGAACAATATGAGAAATAAGAATTAATTACAGAAACAATTAGATATACAAATATGAAGAAAATCACTACAGTAATTTGTGCAGCAGCAGTATCATTATGCACTTTCGCTCAGGATGCTAATCCGGCAAAAGAGTTGCTAGACAAATTCGCCAGTAAAATGAAATCGCATAAATCAATCACTGCTGAATTCTCTTTTACATTAGTAAATAAAGCAGAAAATATAAATGATAAGTACCAAGGAGAAATAGTACTACAAAACAAAATGTATAGAGTTAATCTTATGGGAGCTATAGCATTTTGTGATGGGAATACAAGATGGACACATATGGTTGAAGAGGGAGATGTAAACATTTCTGAACCAGATGCAGATAGCGAAGATGTTATGGAGAATCCTGATAAGATATTTACTATATACGAAAAGGGGTTTAAATATAAAAAACAACCGTCTGTGACTAACGGTAATAGAAAATTATATGTTGTTGATCTGTTCCCAAAAAACAGAGACAATGCATATTCCAGAGTAAGATTAATCTTTGACAGCAAAACGTTTGCTCCTGACGAGATTATATATTATGCAAAAGATGGTAACAACTATGTTATAGATATAAAGAGCTTTAATGGAAACAAAACATACCCCAAAAACTTCTTTATATTTGACAAAACAAAACATCCGGATGTAGAGATGGTAGATCTAAGATAACATATTAAACTACTCTGATAAAAGTATTCGTTTCTGTGAAACGAATACTTTTCTGTTTTATATCAAACAATTATAATCAGTAAGCATCTATCTCCCCAATGCTCTATCACCGAGTTTGGTTGGTATTATTTTTGCAAATAAAATACTATACATCAATACCTTGACCAACTAAAGGCTCTAGCAATATCTTAATGGAAAAAATAACAAAACACATTTATTGCATCCCAATTACCAATTATCTCTTATAAGAGATAGTACAAATAACATAAAACTCAAAACCAATAACTTAAACACCAACCATTTTCTAGAACAGAGCACCACTTTTAGAAAAAAATCTCCCATCCATTGCTAATAACAAATAATCTTCACAGGCTTCTGATATTAAATAAAGCCTATAAATTAATCTAACAACCTGAGTTCGAAATAATAAA
>DKJY01000086.1 GCA_002454955.1 Bacteroidales bacterium UBA6680 | reverse complement strand
CTTCTCTCTACCAGTTCTTTTTCACTTTTACCTTCTTCTGTTTAGCCTTCTTCTTTGCTAAAGCCTTCTTCACCTTCTCTTGTGTCTTCTTCTCTTGTCCCTCTTGTGCTTTTAGCATTCTTGCAGCCGCCTCTTTTGATAATTGAGGTTTAGGCTGTTGTTGTTTCTTATCCTTATCGCCTTTACCCTTCTTATCATCATCTTTTTTATCCTTATTATCTTTATTGTCTTTGTTTTTGTCCTTTTTATCCTGATCATTCTTCTTGTCCTGATCCTTCTTATTCTTATTGTCTTTATTATCCTTGTTATCTTTATTCTTATCCTTATTGTCGTTCTTATTTTTCTTGTTATCCTTATTCTGTTTGTTGTCTTTATTCTGATCCTTATTATTCTGGTCTTGCTTCTGTTGTTGCTGTTTCTTACGCAACTTATCTTGTGCAAAAGCTAAATTATACTTTGCCAATTTATCGCCCGGATTCTTGCGCAAAGCCTTTTTATACATATCTATACTCTCTTCAAACTTCTGCTCTTCCAGAAATGAGTTACCTATATTATAATATATATTAGACAACTTCTTACTATCAGATTCCTTAGTAGCCAGATTAAGTAATACCTCACGTGCCTCCTCATATTTCTTCTGTTTTATAAGCGAGTTTCCTAAATTAAACTCACTATCAGTAGAGAAAGGATTTTTATCCAGTGCCTTACGGTATTTTATCTCTGCTCTGTCGTACTTCTTACTCTGAAACAGATCATTCCCCTCACGTATAATTTTGCGCTCTTTCTGTGCATAAACCGACAATCCGCCTGCAATAATAAGCAAAATAACTAATACTATATTTCTCATACCTTTGGATCTTTAAACAGACTAAAATTCTTTAAATATTTATTCTTACGTTCAAGAATAACAAACTCAAGAAGTAAGAAGAACAGTGCAAATGCTATCATATACTGAAACTGATCGTTATACGCTGAATAAACCTTAGCCTTTATCTCTGTTTTATTAAGCGTTTTCATATGATCAAGAATACTATTTAAACCAAAGCTAACATTATTTGCTCGTGTATACTTACCATTTGTAGCCGATGCAATCTCTTGAAGCATCACCTCATTCAGTTTAGAAATTATTACATTACCATCGGCATCTTTTCTGAAACTTGTTCCGGAAGCACTATTACCAATAGGTATAGGAGCTCCTTTTGGATCGCCAATACCTACACTATATATAATAATACCCTTCTCGGCAGCCTCTCTGGCCATATCAATTGCATTATCCTCATGATTCTCTCCATCAGTAATAATAATAAGTGCTTTAGAGGCTTTTGTACCCAGACTAAACGAACGCGATGCAAGATCTATTGCCGAACTAATTGATGTACCCTGCTGAGGAACAATATCTGTTGATATGTTAGACAAGAACATCTTTGCCGACTTATAATCTGTTGTCATTGGTATCTGCGTATATGCATCACCTGCAAAAACAATAAGACCAACCTTATCGTCTGAT
Source organism: Bacteroidales bacterium UBA6680 (assembly GCA_002454955.1). Lineage (GTDB taxonomy): Bacteria > Bacteroidota > Bacteroidia > Bacteroidales > UBA6680 > UBA6680. The sequence goes on along the minus strand of DKJY01000086.1, from coordinate 28,262 downwards.
AATCTGTTTATCAATCTGGATATAGCCTGCTTAGCCTTCTCTAAGCGGTTTGGCGTAATATCTTTTGCAAGCATCGAGTTTGATACATCTAGCGCAATAATAAGCTCAATACCTTTGCGTTTAACCTCCTTTAACTGCGAGCCAAACTGTGGACGTGCTATAGCAACCGAAAGCGATACATAAGCAAGCAGTATTGCTATAAATTTTATCACCGGACGTTCCGACGATGAATCAGGCATAAGATGCTTTATTATTGCCATATCGCCAAACCGACGCAGCATCTTCTTCTTTCTTCGTAAAGCCAGCCAGAACAATAGTATAAATACTGGTACAACCGACATTAATATATATAGTAGCTCTATATTTTCAAATCTGAACATAAATGCGTTTTTATGGTATTCTTCTAAATAATGTATGACGTAATACAACCTCAAGCAGCAGAATAATTCCTGCTAACAGTGCAAGCGGAAGGTACTCCTCATCTTGCTTACTAAAGTGTTTTACATCTATCTTTGTCTTCTCTAGTTCATCTATCTCCTTATATATATCAGCCAACTTAGCCGATCCGGTAGCTCTGAAATACTCACCGCCGGTTATCTTAGATATCTCACGTAGAATATCCTCATCTATCTTAACCTCCATCTGTTGTAACTGTAATCCAAAAATTGTCTGTACAGGATACGGAGCCATTCCGTTTGTACCAACACCAATTGTATATACCCTTACACCAAATGTTTTGGCTATCTCGGCAGCAGTAAGCGGATCTATTGCTCCTGAGTTGTTAACCCCATCGGTTAGTAATACAACCACCTTACTCTTAGCCTTGCTTTCTCTTAGTCTATTTACAGCAGTAGCAAGCCCCATACCTATAGCTGTGCCATCCTCTAACATTCCGCTCTCAACATCCTTAAACAGATTAATAAGAACAGCATGATCAGTAGTTAACGGGCACTGGGTAAAACTCTCAGCTGCAAACGTAACCAGACCAATTCTGTCGTCCGGACGACCAGAGATAAATCGTACCGACTTATCCTTTGCATCAAGCAGCCTGTTTGGTTTAAAATCCTGCGCAAGCATACTGCTTGATATATCAATGGCAATCATTATATCTATACCTTCGGTAGACATCTCGTCCCAGCTCTTATTTGATTGTGGTCTGGCAATTGCAACTATAAGAACCGCTATAACAAGGCAACGCAAAACAAATAACATATGTCTTAGGTATACCTTTAAAGATGAGCCTCCCTTTTTAAATGCAGCTATTCCTGAAACCGAAATACTTGCTCCTGAGGTTCTGTTTCTTAATATATACCAAACAATCATTGGTATTAGAATTGTGCCTAACCACAATAACTCCGGATTAGCAAAAACAATATTACTCCACATTGTTCACCTCCTCTTTTCCGGATTCTGTAGTCTCTTGCAAATCTGAATCATCACTATCACCTTTAGCATCAGACTCGTTATCGCTCTTTACATCTACAACAAGTGTTTTCTGCACAAACATCATCACTGTTTTGTAGTTATACTCATTATCTTCTGGCACAGGCACCATCTTAGCAAACTTTGCCATATCAGAACAATACAAACAATCCTTAACCTTCTGCATAAGCTGCTTATCAATTGCATTAAGCTCAATAAGCGAATCTATAATCTCATCAGATGTCTGTTCAAGTGCAGTAATATTATATCTGTTCTCAACATACACCCTGAATATATCGGTAAGCTTAGTGTAGTACTCTTTTATCAATCCGTTCTGCCAAAGCTTCTCATCGGCCAAAGCATCAAGATCTCTGAAAGCAATAATATGCGCAGGCTCTTTAGGTTTCTCTCTCTTAAATATAGGTTTCTTATTTCTGTATCGTAATATTACATAAACAGCAATTGCAATTATCAGTAATATTGCTATTCCTATAAATACCTCTACAGCAATCTCTGCAAATATAAGAGGTGTTTTAATCTGACCTTTTATATCGTAGAATGTTTTTGCTGTATCAACCCTAAATGTTACTACCTGCATTGCAAGCATATTAGAGAACACCGTGTCGGCATCCTTTTTATTCTTCTTTACAAAGAAAGGTATACGTGGTATTACATGTAATCCGGTATCAAACGATGTAATAAGATGTTCCTGAATTAACCTCATACGTCCTGATTTCATACGTATGGTATCAACCGGAAATGTCTCAACAACCTCAACACCTTTTATAATAGTATCGCGGAATGAAGGAAAAAACACCTCCTGATCTTTATAGCAATCTAACTGAAACTTAAGCCTCACCTGATCCCCAATTAATAACAGGGTACTATCCAACTCTGCAGTTGGTATAGGTTTCTGCCCATAACTATTAACCGACATGGTTAACATAAGCAGCAGAACTATATATCTGTATATTCTCATACTAATTAATTTCTATTCTTAAATAGCATCAACAATGGTTTAACATAATCCTCATTTGTCGATATCTGGGTACTATCAATGCCATACTTTGCAAGAACCTCGCCCGCTGTATCCTGCGAACGTTGCCACCACTCAGCATATTGTCTGCGTACATTTCTGTCCGATGAGTCTATCCACATATCCTCACCCGTCTCAGCATCTGTAACACGCAGCAGCCCTACAGGTGGTAACTCCTTCTCCCCCGGATCAAAAACCCTGAGTACAGCAAGATCATGTTTGTTTGCCGCAATCTTAAGCGCATCCTCATACGCAGGGTTATATCCATCGTCGTTATAATTTATCATATCCGACAACAGAAACGTTGTACATCTCTTCTTTATAACATTTGTAAGATATCTGAGGCCCTCTGTGATATCTGTACCCTTGCTTGTTGGGGTAAAATTTATAAGCTCTCTGATAATACGCAATGTATGTGTTTTACCCTTTTTAGGCGGAATAAACATCTCTATCTTATCTGAGAACAGAATAGCTCCAATTTTATCATTATTATGTATTGCCGAGAACGATAGCACAGCAGCAACCTCTGCCATAATATTCTTCTTTAACGTACCCCTGGTTCCAAACTCGTTAGATCCGCTGACATCAATAAGAAGCATTACCGTAAGTTCACGCTCCTCTTCAAACACCTTTACAAAAGGCTTGTTGAATCGGGCTGTAACATTCCAGTCAATATTACGCACATCATCACCATACCCGTACTCTCTAACCTCGCTAAATGCCATACCTCTGCCTTTAAAAGCACTATGGTACTCTCCGGCAAAGATATTCTTTGACAATCCCCGGGTCTTTATCTCTATCTTTCTTACTTTCTTTAAAAGTTCGGTAGCGTCCACTCTATCTTATTTTAAGTTAATAAGCTAAATTTGTCTAACTCTAACAATACAGGAGATATACCTCCTGCACGTCTTATACTCAAAACACGATACTATGGTACCTCAACTCTGTTCAGAATTGTTGTAATAATATCTTCAGTAGTCATATTCTCAGCCTCTGCCTCATATGTTAATCCAATTCTGTGGCGCAACACATCATGACAAACAGCTCTTACATCCTCTGGCACAACGTATCCTCTGCGCTTAATAAATGCATAAGCTTTTGCTGCCATTGTAAGCGAGATACTTGCACGTGGAGATCCTCCGTAACTAATCATATTCTTAAGCTCAGAAAGATCATACTCCTCCGGATATCGTGTTGCAAATACAATATCCACAACATATTTCTCTATCTTCTCATCAACATACACATCCTTAACCACCTCACGTGCACGTATAATATCTTCTGGTTTCAGTATAGTAGACACCTTAGGAAAACTCTTTGCAATATTCTGACGAACAATAAGTTTCTCCTCATCTCTTTTTGGATAATCAATAACCACCTTAAGCATAAAACGGTCTACCTGTGCCTCTGGTAGCGGGTAAGTACCCTCCTGCTCAAGCGGGTTTTGTGTTGCCATTACAAGAAACGGATCATCAAGTTTATAGGTACTGTCGCCAATAGTTACCTGACGCTCTGCCATAGCCTCTAACAGTGCTGACTGAACCTTTGCCGGAGAACGGTTTATCTCATCGGCCAATATAAAGTTTGCAAATATCGGTCCTTTCTTTACACTAAAATTCTCCTGTTTAAGACTATATATCATTGTACCAATAAGATCGGCAGGAAGCAAATCAGGCGTAAACTGTACACGACTGAATTTAGCATCAATAGTATTTGCCAATGAATTAATGGCTAATGTTTTTGCCAGTCCCGGAACCCCCTCTAACAGTATATGTCCGTTTGTAAGCAATCCAATCATCAAGCTATCTACAAGATGTTTCTGCCCCACAATAACCTTCTCCATTTCAAGGTTAATCATATCTACAAACGCACTCTCTTTTTGAATCTTATCATTGAGTTCTCGGATATTTAACTCTTCGCTCATAATCTATATATTTTTTATTTTCTATTACTTCTTGTCTCGATAGTATACAAATATCGACAAAAGGCAGGACTCAATGTGTTAAGAAAAGTTAAAAAAAATTAAGAAGCATTAACCTACAGATAGTTGAAATTAAACAGAGACTACACCAGATAAAAGATACACTATACCACTTAACTAATTAGTTTATTGGGTAATTAACTAATATAATGTTTTAAAAAACACCAAAAAATGACACTACTCTAACCACACAAACGGCTAAATTTTATATATATTTGACTAGTTTATAATTTTTTTTACAAAACATACACAAATGCTAAAGAAAATACTGGTTGTATGTAACAACAACTCCAGTTTATCGCAAATAACAGAGGGGTGGTTAAAATACTACGGGAAAGGAAAATGCGAGGTTTATAGTGCAGGCATTCAGAAAGGTGAGCTTAACCTGTTTGCATCAAAGGTAATGATGGAGGCAGTTATTGATATTACAATGCACGTTACAAATTCAATTGATGATTATGAAAATATAAGCTTTGATCATATCATTACCCACAATACAGATATTGAAACAGACAAATCTGGTGCTGAGATAACACGCAAAGATTTTGACAATCCTGATACATTTGCAGGTACCGATGACGAAAAACTAAAACAGTTTAGTACCCTGAGAGATGAGATAGAGGATTTCTGTTTTGATTTTGTAAACAGACATATCAAGAAATTATTTTAATAAGCTATTGAGATACAAACAACAAAAGAACCTTAACAATCAAATTAGTTAATTATGAGAAAAATTGTTTCACTACTTGTTGCTGCAACATTACTACTATTTAGTTGTCAGACAAACAAAAATGACAATTCGCAAAAAGAGGATGCGATAATTATCTCTGATAATGTAATAACTGAAACAGTTAAAGCACTAAAAGAGAAAGTTGGAGACGATAATAACCGTATTGAGAAGGGTGTTAAACAAGCTGCGAATCTTTGGAGAACATCTGACGGAAATAAAGATGACTTTAAGCAGTTCTGTTTAAATAACTTTATAAACGATGCCAACGAGCTTGATATAATCTTTAATAAGGTATCGCGTAACTTCGAGATTATTTACGGTTACAACAATCTTATTACTCTTGAGCTGCTTGAGCCAATACATCTTACATATGGCGAGCCTCATGCAATTGATAATATCTTTGGAGCATACAGTCCGTACGCACATATAAGCGAGGATTTTTACAAGAACAAAATTGCGTTTATAATTGCTCTTAACTTCCCTTCATACACACTTAAGGAGAAGACAGAACTAGGATCTGATTGGTCAAGAAAAGAGTGGGCATATGCACGTCTTGGCGATATGTTTACATCAAGAGTTCCTGCTAACCTGCTACAGGCAGTAACTACAGCAGAAACAAATGCCGATATCTACATTGCAGATTACAATATATTTGTTGGTGAGTTATTAGACAATAATAACGAAACTCTGTTTCCTAAAGGGATGAAACTACTTTCGCACTGGAACCTAAGAGACGAGATAAAGTCTAACTATGCCAATAAAGATAATGGACTTGCAAAGCAGGAGATGATATATGAGGTTATGAAGCGTATTATCTCACAAGAGATTCCTCAGGAGATTATAAATAGCGAGAAATATCAGTGGAATCCTTACACAAACAAGACATACAAAGATGGTAAAGAGTTTGTGCTTGACAGAGAGCCTGATACAAGATACCAGCAGATAATAAACAACTACCATGCACTTAGAGAGGTAGATGCATACAGCGGAGATATGGATACATACATCAAGCGTAAGTTTGAGGGTAGTATGGAGATTGCTCAACCAGAAGTAGAGGCTCTTTTTGATAAATTCCTATCGGCACCTCAGGCTAAAATGGTTGGCGAGCTTATAAAGAAGAGATTAGGCAGAGATCTTAAGCCTTTTGATATCTGGTACGATGGATTTAAAGCACGTAGCTCTATAAATCAGGAGAAACTTGATATGGTTACACAGCAGAGATACCCTGATGCAAAAGCTCTTGAGGCCGATCTTGGAAACATGTTATTAAAACTTGGTTTCTCAAAAGAGAGAGCAGAGTATATCTCATCTAAGATATCTGTTGATCCTGCAAGAGGTTCAGGACACGCATGGGGAGCATCTATGAAGGGTGATAAGGCTCATCTTAGAACAAGAATACCATCGTCTGGAATGAACTACAAAGGTTACAACATTGCTGTACATGAGTTCGGTCATAACGTTGAGCAGACAATATCTCTTTACGATGTTGATCACTATATGCTAAACGGTGTTCCAAATACAGCATTCACAGAGGCTCTTGCATTTATCTTTCAGAAGAGGGATCTTTTCTTATTAGATATTAAAGATGATAATAAAGAGAAAGAGTACCTGCAAACACTTGATAACTTCTGGTCTATATATGAGATTATGGGAGTATCTATGGTAGATATGAAGGTATGGAAATGGTTATATGAGCACCCTGAGGCTACAGCTGCCGACCTGCGTGTTGCTGTTGATACAATAGCAAAAGAGGTATGGAACAAGTACTATGCACCTGTATTTGGTATTAAAGATCAGCCAATACTAGGTATATATTCACATATGGTTGCAAGCCCGTTATACCTTACTGCATACTCATTTGGTCACCTTATAGATTTCCAGATAGAGCAGTATATTGCTGATAAGAAATTTGATCAGGAGGTATCACGTATATTCAAGATTGGTCGTCTGATTCCTAATGCATGGATGAAAGAGGCTGTAGGTTCTCCAATATCTGTTGAGCCTGTACTTACTGCTACAAACCAAGCTGTAAAGTATATTAAATAATATATCCTATATTACAGTCAGTGCCACTGGTAGTGGTACTGACTGTAATAAACTACCCAAATAACCACCCCAAAAAATACTCCACAACCTGTTTTACATCACAATTCTTAATGTTTGTGTAAAAAATTGTTTTAAATAAAACAACAATTAATACATTTGCACCCGTAAGACAGTTCGAAATCCCATCCTGTCTATAAACAAAACTAAGGAGACATATCATATAGCTTTTTTCTGCTGTTTATAAATGATGGGACCGGACACTATTGATAAATTATGAGAGTTACGGGAACCATGCATATTAAACAACTATCCTGTAAGCTCACAAAATATTAAGTATGAAACAGACATATATTATGCCGGTTCCATATGACCATTGAAAGAGAAAATATAAACAGATGAAGAAAGCAGTAGTTTTACACTCAGGAGGATTAGACTCAACCACACTATTACACTATGCCAAAAGCGAAGGATACGAGGTATATGCAATATCGTTTGAATACGGACAACGTCATGATAAAGAGCTGGATGTTGCAAAAAAAGCTGCACAAATAGCAGATGTTAAAGATCATAAACTTGTTACACTAAACCTTAATGCATGGGGCGGATCAGCGCTTACAGATTCTGATATTGATGTACCGGATTACAATCCAGACGAGGATACTATACCTGTAACGTATGTACCGGCACGTAATATGGTATTCCTGTCAATTGCAGCATCGTATGCCGAGGTTATAGGCGCACAGGATATATTTATTGGAGTAAGCGAGGTAGACTATTCAGGGTATGTTGATTGCCGTGAATCGTTTATTAAAGCAATGGAGGCAGCCATTAATCAGGGAACAGTAGCTGCTGTTGAGAATAACAAGCCATTTAAGATACATGCACCGTTCCAATATATGACAAAGTCAGAAGAGATTATACTTGGTACAAAACTTGGCGTTGATTACGGGAACACATGGTCGTGTTATAATGGCGAAGATGAGGCTTGCGGCACGTGCGATTCGTGCAAACTAAGATTAAAAGCATTTAAGGAGTCAGGCATAAAAGATCCTGTAAAATATAAACATCTATAAACCACACATACAATGTACTACATTAGTAAAAGACTTGAGATATCAGCCAGTCATAAGCTTGATCTTGACTACCCAAGCAAGTGCACAAATATGCACGGACACAACTGGATAGTTAATATTCACTGCAAAAGCAAGGAGCTGAATCATAACGGTATGGTTACCGACTTTAGCATTATTAAAGATAAGATAATGAATAAGCTTGACCATGCAAATATAAACGATGTGATACCTCTGAATCCTACAGCTGAGAATATTGCTAAATGGATATGCGATCAGATATCAAACTGCTACAAGGTAGAGGTACAAGAGAGCGAAGGAAACATTGCTATTTATGAGCTGGATTAATCCGGCAGAACCACACATAAACCACAAATCAGAATGATCTACAGGATAAACGAGATATTCAACAGCCTGCAGGGCGAAGGTTACAATCAGGGCAGACCAGTTACATTTATACGTCTGTCTGGTTGTAACCTTAAATGCAGCTGGTGCGATACCGATCATACCAACAACACCCCTATGTTGGTAACAGAGATACTTGATAAGATAGAGAGATACAACTGTAGATCGGTTATTATTACAGGCGGTGAGCCTACAACATACAACCTCACTCCTCTCCTTACTGCTTTAAAAGAGAATAACTACTGGATTGGTATAGAGAGCAACGGCACAAACCCGTTTAACAACTACTACCACCAACTGGACTATATAGCAGTATCGCCTAAAGGGGCCTTTCTGAACCAGAAGGTAGATGAGGTACGTGTTGTAAACGATAACTGCACAACAGAGCAGTTACAACAGATAGAGAGCAAAATAACCGCAACTAACTACTACATAAGCCCAAAAGATGAGAACAACAACTTCAACATACTCAACAGCATGCAGCTTATTGGCAAAATAAATGCCCTATCCGCAAACCACTGGAGCATAAGTTTGCAACTACATAAACTTGCGGATATTAGGTAAAAAGTTAAGCTTGTAGAATATCATCCACTTTCAGCATAAATTATGGCTAAAACGTTGGATCTATTTTGCCATCCCTACGTTGGTTCGATCCAAGCTATCAGCCTTGAACCAGCAGAATGAGTTGATAAAGCAATCTATTTTATCAGAATAAAAGGCTATTTCGTCCACTCACAAGACTGGTTAAATCCGAATTATCAGCTCAAACCAACAGAATGTGATAAATTATTACCCGGCGGCGAGTACTCATATACACAATACCATAGAGTCTGTTTACAAAACAGCTACTTATAAAAATATTGCGCCTATTAGTTAATGTTTAGCCTCTTATTAATATTACATTGAGAGTGATTAAAATAATATTGCCCGTGATATAATTTACAACATGACTGATAACAGATGCAATACGCATGATTTAAGTTACTTTGCCACTGATTGGCTTTACATTACAACTTTTTAAAAAAGGGCTGAGACTGATTGGCATTACAATGCGATTGATAAAAAATATATTGCCAGTAAAATAATTTACAATACCACTGATAACAATTGCAATACGCATGATTTAAGTTACTTTGCCACTGATTGGTTTTACATTACCACTTTTAAAAAAGGGCTGAGACTTATTGACATTACAATGCAATTTTTTAGTCTGCAAAATCTAAAGATGATCAATCCAGACTATCAGCCAGACGGGTTGAATACAGATATGTACAAAAAAAGCACAACCAATATATAGTTGTGCCTTTAGTATCGTTATAATTTTTGTTATCTACAAAAGCTCCAGGTGCTCCTGGTCTGTGATCTTCTCGCAATAGTGACATTTTAGCGATATCTCATCTTTTGGAATAACAGCAAATTTAGTTGTAACATTCTGATGATTGGTTATACACTTAGGATTCACGCATTTTGCAATACCTGCAATCTCTGCCGGCACCTGCACCTCTTTCTTCTCTACAACCTCATAGTGTCTTATTACATTAAGCTTTGCTTCTGGTGCAACAAGAGCTATCTTATTTATATCATCCTGCTCAAAGAACTTCTCAGATATCTTAATAATTGCCTTTTTACCATAACGCTGACTATTAAGATTCCCTCCAAGAGTCATCTGGTTATCAACATGATCTAACCCAAGAATAGATATTACCTTAAACAACGATTTTGCAGGTATATGGTCAATTACAGTTCCGTTTTCAAGTGCACTAACAAGCAGTTGTTTCTTTTCGTTCTTCATCTGTCTGAATTATTTTTACGTTATACAACCAGTTACTTAAGTCCTAATATTGATGCAATAATTGCCTGGCGGGCATAAACCCCATTCAGAGCCTGAGGAAAATAGTACGCCTGATCGCTTGTATCTACATCCTCACTTATCTCATTAACACGCGGAAGCGGGTGAAGAATCTTCATATTATCTTTTGTACCTTCAAGCATATCTCTCTTAAGTACATATACATTCTTTACCTTCTCATACTCCATAGGATCAGAAAAACGCTCGCGCTGAACCCTTGTCATATAAACAATATCAGCGTTGTGCATTATCCCTTCAAAATCGGTATGCTCATAATATTTCAGCCCTTTATTATCTAAAAATTGCTTATACTCATCCGGTATGCGTAGTTCTGGTGGCGATACAAAGTTGAACGTTGCATTAAACTCAGACATTGCAATAAGCAGTGAGTGTACTGTTCTTCCGTACTTAAGATCACCTACAAGAAAGATATTCAGATTCTCTAAAGTTCCCTGTGTTTTCTGTATTGAGTAAAGATCAAGCAGCGTTTGTGTTGGGTGCTGGTTTGCACCATCGCCGGCATTAATAATTGGCACTTGCGAAACCTCACTTGCCAAACGGGCACTACCCTCAAGCGGATGACGCATTACAATAAGATCAGCATAGTTTGCTACGGTCATTATTGTATCTTTTAGTGATTCACCCTTTGAGGTACTTGAACTACTGGCATCGCTAAAACCAATTATACGTCCGCCAAGACGGTTAATAGCAGTGTCAAAACTCAATTTTGTACGTGTGGAAGGCTCAAAAAACAGACTAGCAACAACCTTACCATCTAACAGATTTTGGTTTGGATCTTTCTCAAATTCCTTTGCCAATTCCAAAATGCGCAGATAATCATCTTTGGTAAAATCGTTGATCGATACCAAGCTCTTATTTTTCATCCGAATAAAATTTTTTAATGATTAAATGAAGAAAAGTGTTTGTAACCGGGAAGTGATTTCCAGCTATCAGATATAGTCTTAAAACAGACAACACTTGTTTCATCTACTACAGTTTTTGAAGTGTATAACTGGGACACAAATATAAAAACTTATCCCGAACTTAAAAAAGAAATGTATAATTATGTAAACAAATTGTTTATTTATTCATCCTCGTCTAATACCCTCAGGCTGGTTACTTTTTTAAGCCTGTTTATTAGCTGATCGTACTCGCTCATACGTATAGAGAGACGCATAGTACACAACATCTCATAACTCTGCGATTCTATATTCGGATTAAGATCTTTAATTATCTTCATTACATCATTCATAACAAGATAATCAAACTCAATATTGAATATTACATCTACTGTTTTCTCAATTATGGTATTGCTCTCAATAGCATCAACTGTAGCCTCTCGATATGCTCTTATAAGCCCGGGAACACCAAGTTTTGTACCACCAAAATATCGTATTACAACTACAAGTACATTTGTTAATTCGTATGACAGAAGCTGTCCGTATATTGGCTTGCCTGCACTTCCCGATGGTTCTCCGTCGTCGTTTGCTCTGTAGCGTTTACCATCTGCTCCAAGTCTGAATGCAAAACAGTGATGGCGGGCATCATAGTACTCTTTTTTTAATCCGGCAACAATCTCCTTAATCTGCTCTTCTGATGTAACCGGATATGCATACGCAATAAATTTACTCCCTTTCTCTTTATATAGTCCTTCAGAATTACTATCCAGTGTTTTATATGTATCCTCCATTTTATCTTATACTGTTGTTAGGATAAAGATAGAAATTATAGCCAAACCAATACCTGCAAGGTTTAATTTTGTAAGCCTCTCTTTAAAGAAAAGTATCCCTACAATTGCAGTAAATATCAGTATAAGTATACTATTAACTCCAAATATTATTGATGTATCAAAAACCTCAGAGTGCAGAGCTTTTATAAAGAAGTAAAGTGCTCCGAAGTTAAACATACCTAAAAGCAGACCATATATAAGTGTACGTTTATTCAGAAATCCGCTAAATTTATAACGTAGTACTGCTGTAAGTATAATGCCACATAGTCCGGCAAAAAGAAATACAAACCCGCTAAACCCGGCAAAATCAGAGCCTGAAAGAAACTCACTCTGCGCAAATTTTATTGATGTATCAACACATCCTGAACCAATAAACAACACAGGAATAACAAACCAATCCTTTTTACTAACACTCCTCTTCTCGCCTTTCTTAATTGAGATAAACAGAAGAGCTCCCAGAGCCAGAAGTATTCCGGTTAATTTATATTCATCTACAGGCTCATTATAACGTATTATAGAGAACAACACCGGTATCAGCAAACTCATCTTAACCGATGCTGACGACAGGGAGATACCTACTATCTTTGTTCCCCATCCTATAATAAAGAAATTCCCGATAAACAGCAGACCAATACCAACAGATACAGCCATCCATGGGGTTCCTTCTGTTATTACACCATTAATATCGCTAAGTGTAACAATACCCAACAGAGCACCTACAAAGTAGTTGATTACTATTGGGTATATCAAAGGCACTCTGTTTTCGCCAATTGCCCTGAATAGAACAAAGATAAAAACAGAGCATAGTACTGTAAGAATAATCCAGATCATATACCTTTAACTACATAATCCTTTTGCTCATCGATATTGTGATATGAGCATTTACAAGCCTTAGCTCTCTTTCTGTTAACCTTTCTGTATTTTCTATGGCTGCGTTTTGATGTGGCACATGATGCACTCAGCAACAAAATAGCAATAGCAAAAACAAAAGGTACTCCTCGCTGTAATCTTTTCATCCTTTATATGTTTTCTTCTAATTTGTAAGATGTAATTGGCATGATATGCTCATGCTTAGTTTCATCTCCAGTACAATTTACTCTTAAATATCTTAGCCGATAATAAAGTTATATAAAGTATAACTAAATAAAAAGCAGGTTAGTATTAACCTGCTTTTTATTTTCTCAAGAAATATAATATTAAATCTTCAGTTTCTTCTCAATATCATTTATATGAAGCTTGAATCGTTTGTCGGTATCAATCAGGTTAGCAACTGTTTTGCATGCATGCAGTACTGTTGCGTGATCTTTACCTCCTATCTGTGCTCCTATTGACGATAGCGATGATTTTGTAAGACTCTTAGAGAAGTACATTGCAATCTGACGTGCCTGAACAATCTCTCTCTTACGCGTTTTAGCTTTAAGCTGTTCTGATGTAAGTCCAAAGTGTTCGCAAACAACCTTCTGAACATAATCAACAGATACATCTTTACGTGTATTCTTAACAAGCCTGTCAACAATTTGTGCTGCCAGTTCAAGTGTTACCTCTTTCTTATTAAGAGTACTCTGAGCAAGTAGCGATATTAACGCACCTTCAAGCTCTCTGATATTACTTGTTATATTTGTTGCAATAAATTCAATTACCTCATCCGGAATTGTCATACCATCGTTATATGACTTCTGCTTAAGAATAGCTATTCTTGTATCGTAATCAGGCGATTGAATATCGGCAGCTAATCCCCACTTAAATCTTGACAGAAGACGTTGTTCTAATCCCTGTAGTTCAACAGGAGGTTTGTCTGATGTTAAGATAAGTTGTTTACCACTCTGATGCAGGTGGTTAAAGATATGAAAGAAGGTATCCTGTGTACTCGCTTTACCTGCAAATTCCTGAACATCATCAATAATAAGCAGATCTATCATCTGGTAAAAATGCAGAAAATCGTTGATGTTGTTGTTACGTACCGCTTCGGTATACTGGGTCATAAATCTGTTTGCACTAAGGTACAAAACATTCTTCTCGGGATAAGCCTTTTTTACCTCCATTCCTATTGCCTGAACCAGGTGGGTTTTACCCAATCCGGAATTTCCGTATAAGAAAAAAGGATTAAATGCCGTCCCTCCAGGCTGTTTAGAAACTGCAATAGCTGCAGATCTCGCCAACTTGTTACAATCGCCCTCAACATAAGTTGAGAATGAAAAGTTTGTGTTTAGATTCGGGTCGATATCAAGGTTTTTTATGCCGGGAATAACAAACGGGTTCTTTATTCCAGCATTCTCTGGCTTCATCCCCGGAGCTTTGTTAATTTCAATTTGATTCTTTGTTGGGTACTTGACAGTCCTTGAGTTGTTACTTGCAACAGTATTGACCTCCATCACAACGCTATATTCAAGCTTTGCAGTGTCCCCTATCTCCTTACGAAGTGTCTTGGCAATGATGTCAATATACTGCTCCTCTAAGTACTCATAAAAGAAAGCACTCGGAACCTGTATTGTTAATACATCACCATTGAGTTTCTCCGGCACGATAGGCTCAAACCATGTTCTGAAGCTGATCGGCGATACATTGTCTTTAATGATCTCTAAACAATTATGCCATACAGTGTTATGATCTTTATTCATGCTAATTTTTGGTTGTTGTGATAATATGTTTTGCTTTGAGTAACACAAATATCAACATAATATTCTTTAAAAAAAAACACAAAAAAGCTTGTAAGATTTCAACTACTTAATTTAATGAATTTTATCCTGTTAATTATTTTTGATTTTTCTGCAAAAGATTGACTGAAAGCTTATTGCAATCAGAAAACACTGAAACCCGCTCAAACCGTTAGGGTTAGCGCTTTTTATATTTTAAAAAACAGATACTTTTACATATCTGCCAGGATTTTCCTTTAAATCAACAATTAATTTATCAAGATTAATAATTGTCTGATTAAGATTTATATATAATGAATCATTCTGCGACAATTGTCCTAAAGTACCTTTACCCCCTTTAATATCTTTTAATACTGTTGATAACTCAGCAAACGATTTATCAACATTACTAATTGCCGATTTAATATCTGAACTATTCAACGAATCACTCAGTGATTTCAGGTTTAACAGAATCTCATTAATATTCTCATTCTGTTGTGCAAGATTACCTGTAAAGCTTTCAACATTTGTAAGCACCCCTGCAACCTTTGGTTTACTCTGAACCAAAAGGGAATTCAGACTATTAAGCGTTTTGTTAAGATCTGCAATAAGCACCTTAAGCCGGTTACCATCTTCACCGTTTATAGATGAAAATGTTTGCCCCAAAGCCTCAATAGTTGAAGCAATTTGTCCCTTAAGCGGAAAGAATTCATTCTTAAGCTGGGTTGTAAGATCCTCCTCAACCCCTCCTATAAGAATATCGCCACCTGCATGCAGGTCGTCTGAATCAACAGATACAAGTTTAATTCCTTTTGACCCCATAAGGTCAAGGTTATATATTACTGCTTTTGACCCTTTAGGAAGCTGCACATCATCCTGCACCGATATCTCTACAGTAAGAAGAAAACTCTTATAGTCAAGTTCCACATCTTCAACTTGTCCTACCTTTAATCCATTAAGGGTTACCGGGCTAGACACCAACAACCCGTCAATAGATTTATATTTAACAAAGTAAATCTCTGATCCGGTAAATACATTCTTACCTTTAAGGAAGTTCATACCCATTATAAATGCAGTTACAATAAGTATTATTACTACCCCTATTTTTGCTTCTTTATTTATAGTCATAACCTATTAACTCCTTTCTTGCCTGTTTAACAGATATAAGTTCACCGTCCTTTACTGCTATAACAAAAGCACCCGGAAAATATGTTCTTACATCCTTAGCAATACGTACAATCTTTTTATAGTTACGCTCTTTTTTTATAGTATATTTAAATGTTGTTCCAACCTTAAAATATTCAAAATCAGGATATCTATCATACCATACTGAATCTTTACGAGGATCAACCTGAGATGTTGCAACCTGAACCTTAAAATATACATCCGGAACCTCTGAATTGGTTTTTCTCTCTACTGTGGTAAAGTTACTCAACCTCTCCATATCACTCTTATATCTCTTAAATGCCTTAAATATTGCATTGGCACACTCTTTCTGTCCTCTTTTAGAGGCCAGATATTTCTCCTCTTTCTTATTAGTAAGATACCCAACCTCAACTAAAACTCTTGGCATCGACGATAAAATAAGCACAATAAATGCATCCTGTTTAACACCTCTGTCATAACGTTTATTTCCTTCAACCATCTCATCCTGAACATAACTTGCAAACCTCAGGCTGTTCTCCTGAGAGTTATCAGATAAAAGATCGAACATTATAAACGACTCAACAGAGTTTGGATCATACCCTTGATAAGTAGTTGTATAATCTTTCTCAAGTGTAATAACAGCATTCTCTTTTTTTGCCACTTCAAAGTTTCTTTTCTCTCGGTTTACACCCATAGTAAAAGTCTCTGCACCATATACATCTGGTCTATTCTCTATAGCATTTGCATGTATAGATATAAACAGATCGGCTTTATTCTTGTTCGCTATCTCGCTTCGTTTATGCAGAGGGATAAATATATCCTTATCTCGTGTATAAACCACCTCTACATCTTTAATATTTTTCTTTATTAACTCCCCAAGTTTCAGCGCTATACTGAGCACCACATCTTTCTCGTATACTATCGATCCTACTGCTCCGGGGTCTTTTCCTCCATGTCCTGCGTCAATAACTACCTTTTTTAACACATAATCAGGCACGCTTTTTGTTTGACCCATCGACAGTGAATGACAGAAAAGATAGACAGTTGTTATTAAAATATATTTGTACATAGTACTATTAAAAAGTATTTGCATTGCTCAATATTGTTTTATCTTTGCTGAAATTTCGGTTAAATTGTATAACACAAAAATAGTATAAAATTGCAAAATAAAGCATCGCTTTTAATTGTTCTGTTGTTGAGTTCTGTTGGTCTTTGCCTTACAGGTAACAAGATCATGGCACAAAATGCAACAACAGATTCTATCAAACAGGTTAAGGTTGATACAATTAGAGTGCCAAAAAAGAAGAAGGCACTAAATGATCCTATTATATATGACGCAAAAGATTCTATTGTTAATGATTTTGTTACAAACGAAGCTTTTCTGTATAATGAGGCTGTTGTAAAGTATCAAAGCATTGAGTTACGTGCCGGATTTATTGCAATAAACCAAACAACTAAAGAGGTTTATGCTGAAGGAATACTTGACTCTGCCGGAAATGTTGTACAGAAACCAGTATTTAAAGATGGTGGTCAGGAGTACAAAATGAATAGTATGTCATACAACTTTAATACAAAAAAGGCTCTTATTAGAGGTATGATGACAGATCAGGGCGAGGGTACACTACATGGTAATACTCTGAAAAAGATGCCGGATGATAAAATGAATATCGAAGGTGGTAAATACTCTACCTGCGATCATGAACATCCTCACTTCTATCTGAGACTTACCAAAGCAAAAGCAATACCTAATGAAAAGATAGTTACAGGTCCCGCATATCTTGTTATTGAAGATATACCAATATATGCAGCATTATTACCATTTGGTCTTATTCCTATGAGTAAGGACAAAAAATCTGGTGTACTCTTCCCTACATACGGTGAAGAGAACCGAAGAGGTTTCTTTTTCAGAGACGGAGGATACTATTTTGCACTAAGCGACTATTATGATCTTGCCGTAAGAGGCTCCTATTACTCAAAAGGATCGTGGAATATAGATGCCAATTCGCGATATAAAGTAAACTACAAGTTTAATGGTAACCTGTCTTTTAATTACGGACTGTACCGTATTGATGATGAAGATAACACTCAGGATTCAAAGACATGGAGTGTAAGATGGACTCACTCTCAGGATCCTAAAGCAAGACCCGGAACAACGCTGTCGGCAAATGTTAACTTCAGCTCTACATCGCACAACAGACTTAACAACAGAGATCCGAACCAGTATCTTAAGAATACAGCACAATCGAGTATTTCATATGGCAAGACATGGGCCGGAACACCATTCTCATTTAATATGAATCTGAATCACGCCCAAAACTTCTCTGATTCAACTATGACACTTGGCTTACCAACCGTATCGTTCAGGGTAAGACAACAGTTTCCGTTTAAAAGAAAGAATGGTTCTGGCAAACAGAGATGGTATGAGAAGATAAATACTAGTTATACACTGAATATAGATAACAGAATTTCAGGTAAAGAGAACGTAATATTTACCTCAGAAGGGATTAAGGATTGGAGAAACGGTATGAAACATCAGATACCTGTATCAACATCATTTAATATTCTTAAGTATATTACAGTTTCGCCAAGTGTTAATTATTCAGGTTTTTTCTACACAAAAAAATTCCACAAATACAAAACAAATTATATTAAAGGATCAACAAAACGAGATACTATAATAACTGATACTATCCCTGGTTTTTATTCGCTGTCGCAATACAATATGAGTGTATCTGCAAGTACAAGGGTTTATGGTTTCTTCAGCACAAAAGGCGATTTCCCTATAAAAGCTCTGAGACATATGGCTACATTTACAATTGGAGCCAGTTATAGCCCCGGTTTCAAACAATACTATGCTACTGATCCGCAAAAACCTGAACAGATGTATTCCATGTATCAAGGTAGTATATATGGAACACCCAGACAGAACGCCGCTGGTAATATTAATTTTACTTGGAACAATAATCTTGAGATGAAAGTGCGTAGTAAGAAAGATACGGTTACCGGATTTAAAAAGGTTAAACTACTTGAGAGTCTTAACCTGGATACAAGATATAATTTATTGGCAGACTCATTAAATCTGAGCAAGATATCAATATCCGGACGTACAAATATCCTGAACTTTGTTAATCTGAGTTTCAATGCATCATTAGATCCATACTCATATGATAAGAAAACAGGACACACTATAAAAGATTACGAGGTAAATGTTAGCGGTAAACTTGCAAGACTTACCAATGCCAGTATGAACGTAGATTTCAATCTCGATCCTAATAAGTTAGGGCTGAATAAAAAGAGCAAAAAGGGAGACAACAAAGATAATAAACCTCCCAGAGGTATGCATATAAAGAACCCTATGATTACCGGTATGATGAACCAGAGAAATCCTTACGATACCGATAATAAGGAGCACGAACAGATAATGAACCAGTATTATACATATGTTGATTTTAATGTAGACTGGAGCTTTGGTGTAAGGTATAATATATCTTACAGAAAGCAGTTCTCGCAAAGTATTATGGATTTTGAGGATAAATACACTCAAACTTTAAACTTTAACGGTAATGTAAAGCTTACGCCTAACTGGAATGTATCACTAAATAGTGGATGGGATTTTAAGGAGCAAAAAATGACCTATACACAGGTAAACATTATGCGCGATCTGCACTGTTGGCAAATGAGTTTAAACTGGATTCCTCTAGGACGATTTAAAAGTTTCAGTTTCCAACTTAATGTTAAATCGGCAATGCTTAAAGATCTTAAGATATCTAAACGCGAAAGCTGGTATGATAACACATCATTCTAAATAGATATGTAAAATTTGTTACAAAAAAATAGGCTGCTATAAAAAAGGCAGCCTATTTTTTTTAATGTAGTATCCAATTTCTTATAATATCCTTACCATAATCTGTAAGTACAGATTCAGGATGAAACTGCACTCCACGTATATCAAAAATCCTATGTTTTAATGCCATTATGGTTCCATCATCTGAAACCGCTGTAACCTGAAGACTGTCCGGAAAATCGTATTTACACACCGCCCATGAGTGATATCTGCCCGTAATAAACTCCTTCGGAATAGAGTTGAACAGATAATCATCTGAAGACAGTATTGTATTTATACCAATACCGTGATGTACATTATCCATATTAAATATGCTACCACCAAAATATTCTGCTATTGCCTGATGCCCTAAACAAACCCCTAATATTGGCTTGCGCTCAGCATATATATTCAGAATATCATACATAACCTTAACATCTGATGGCAACCCTGGTCCGGGCGAGAACATTATCTTATCACACTTATTTGCAATATCTCTCCATGGTTGATCATTGCGTAATACCGTAACCTTATCTGCAAACTGATCTACATAATGAACCAGGTTATATGTAAACGAATCGTAATTATCTATTATTAATATATGCATAAAATAGCTTATTGCGTGCTAATTAAAGTAAAAACAACTATTTTTGAGAAGCACAAAGAAAATGCAATTATTATAAAAATAAAATAATTTCAGACAATGAAGAGAGTTATTGAGACAAAAAATGCACCCGCTGCAGTTGGCCCGTACAGCCAGGCTATTGAAGCAAACGGAACACTTTACATTTCTGGTCAGCTTCCTATTGACCCAACTACCGGACAACTTGTTGAGGCTGATATAAAAAAACAGACAGAGATGGTTTTTCATAATATAGAGGGCATTCTTACAGAAGCAGGATACTCTTTTAACGATGTTGTAAAGATGACTGTTTTATTAAAGAATATGGACGATTTTGCTTCTATGAATGAGGTATACGCAAGATACTACCCGAACGAGAAGCCAGCAAGAGCAGCATATCAGGTTGCAAAACTACCGCTTGACGTAATGGTTGAAATTGAAACCATTGCTGTAAAGTAAGTTAGCATATAACGTAATTTAAATAAAATTAGAGCGAAGCCATATGGTTTCGCTCTAATTTTATTTGCATATTTTATCTGAAAATGCTCCGCTCTGAATATCTCTGCAATAGGTAAATATACTCAACAAATACAAACAGGTACTCTTGCTCTAAAAGCACATCTGTATACCATATAATTTTGTTATCAATTAATTAACAACTTCAAATTACTCATTATGGAAACAGCAAAATTAGGAGCCTACACTGAATACAGAACAGAGATTACCAACGAGGAAATTGCAATTTTTGACAAAGCATTTGAAGGTTTTGTTGGTGTACAGTACAAACCAATTGCAGTATCAACACAGGTTGTAGCAGGCATGAATTACAGCTTTTTCTGCAACTCAAAGGGTGTTTATCCTGATGCTCATACCACACCAGCAATGGTAGAGATATACAAGCCTATTGATAAAGATCCTAGAATTTCGAGTATTAAAATATGCGAAAGATAGACATAAAAAAAGAGGCTGTCCTTTACTTTTCAGACAGCCTCTTTTACTATTATAATTAGTTTATCTGCATCTCATGTAACTTCTTGTAGTGTCCATCAATCTTAACCAGATCATCATGCGTTCCTCTCTCCACAATCTCTCCCTCATGCATCACACAAATCTCATCGGCATGTTTAATGGTAGATAATCTGTGTGCAATAACAAGCGATGTACGGTTCTTCATAAGCTTTATAATTGCATCCTGAACCAAACGCTCAGATTCAGTATCGAGAGCTGACGTTGCTTCATCAAGAATCATTATTGGAGGATTCTGCAATATTGCTCTGGCAATACTTACCCTCTGGCGCTGACCACCTGAAAGTTTCCCTCCTCTGTCGCCAATATTTGTATAGTAACCATTCTTTGATGTCTCTATAAACTCATTTGCATTAGCTATTCTGGCAGCCTCCTTAACCTCTTCAATAGTGGCATCGTCATTACCAAATTTTATATTGTTGGCAAAACTATCATTAAACAGTATTGGCTCCTGATTCACATTTCCCATTAACGATCGCAAATCCTTAAGTTTCATATCTCTTATATCTACACCATCAATAAGTATCTGCCCGTCTACAACATCATAAAAACGCGGTAACAGATCGGCCATGGTTGATTTACCAGAACCAGACTGTCCAACAAGAGCCACTGTTTGCCCTTTCTTTATAGTAAGGTTTACATTCTTAAGAACAAACTCATCCTGATATTTAAACGATACATTTCTGTACTCTATAGTGTGATTAAATCCATCAACATTAGCTGGTTCTGCAGGATCAGTTATCGGTATCTCTGTATCAAGAACTTTATCAATACGCTCTAACGATGCCAAACCCTTTTGTACAGTATAGTAAGCTGTTGAGGTTGCTTTGGCTGGATTTATTATCTGGCTAAATATCAACAGAAATGCGATAAGTTGAGATCCTGTAAGGCTTCCCCCCTCACCGAATATCATACTTGCACCAAACCAAAGTACAATTACCATTACAACAGTTCCCAAAAACTCACTTGCCGGGCTGGCCAACTCTTGTCTGCGGAATATCTTAGATAGAATACGTGTATAGAAACTATTTATATCTCTGAATCGTCTGTTCATTTTATCCTCGGCATTAAACGCCTTAATAATGCGCAAACCACCAAGTGTCTCTTCAAGAACAGATATTATAATCCCCATACGGCGCTGCCCTTTAAACGATGTTT
Source organism: Bacteroidales bacterium UBA6680 (assembly GCA_002454955.1). Taxonomy (GTDB): domain Bacteria; phylum Bacteroidota; class Bacteroidia; order Bacteroidales; family UBA6680; genus UBA6680. The sequence goes on along the minus strand of DKJY01000086.1, from coordinate 5,586 downwards.
TACGTAATGAACGTCCAATACGTCCAATTATCAATCCGCTTATTGGCAACATAATAAATACAAATAGCGTAAGTTGATAACTAATACCAATCATACCTACCAAAAACACTATTATCTGTATCGGGTTCTTAAACAGTAGCTCTAATGAACGAATAATTGACAACTCAATCTCCTGAACATCCTGAGACATACGCGATATAATATCACCCTTCTTCTCTTCTGAGAAATAACCAAGGTGTAGTCGAGTAATCTTCTCGTACATCTTATTTCTTATATCCTTTACAATACCTGCACGTATTGGAATCATTGTTGCCTTAGAGATATAAAAAGACAGGGTCTTTATAAATGATGAAACCACAACCAAACCTATTACAAGCATAAGTCCGCGCATTGGTCCGCTCTCCTCAATAATCTTTCCTACATTATAGTTAAACCATGCTATAGCAGTATCAAAATCGAACTCAAATTTAACCGGTTCTAATGCTACCTGCTCCATTTTAAACAGTATGCGCAGAAACGGAATAACCATTGCCATTGAGAAGATAGCAGCAATACTCTGAATAATGGTAAACAATATACTTATTGCCGCTGTAGTTTTATAAGGCTTAATATACCTTAATATCTTAGTAATATTCTTCATATAATTCTAATTTTCTTTTCATTTACAATATGTACCCCGCAAATTCAATCGTCTTACTGCGCAATAAGAGTCTGAATTGTAAGCTCCATATATCCTTGTTAATAATATTTGGTTAAAATTCACACTTTTGTTTAAGTAAATGCCATAACTACACTATGTAACTATAACATTATAGCTTTAAATATTATCAGGAAAAAAATAAACGTATCTGCAAAACTAAACTATAAAACCTTAACCATAGCATAAAAAGTAAATATTTCGGCAGAAATAACCATTTTATCGGTAAAGAAAGTATCTGAAATAGATTAATGCCTCTGATAAATTAATCACCATCATACTAAAAAGGTGCAGCAATATGTGCCACACCTTCTTTTTATATAGTTATAATATTATTTACAAATCAACACCAGTATAGTTAGATGGTGTAATCTTCATCATCTCCTCCTTAACCTCATCAGAAACATTCAAGCCTTGAATAAACTCTCTGATAGACTCCTGGTTAATTGCCTGATTGGTTCTTGTTAGCTCCTTAAGTGCTTCATATGGTTTTGGATATCCCTCACGACGCAGAATAGTCTGTATTGCCTCTGCAACAACACTCCAGTTCTTCTCTAAATCTGCATCAAAAGCCTCTTTATTAAGCAGTAACTTCTCTAATCCTTTTAAAGTAGATTTAAAAGCAATAAGAACATGCGCCATTGGAACCCCAATATTTCTAAGAACAGTAGAGTCTGTTAAATCGCGCTGTAACCTTGATACCGGTAACTCACATGCCAGATGCGAAAGTATAGCATTTGCAACACCAAGGTTTCCTTCAGAGTTCTCAAAATCTATAGGATTAACCTTATGAGGCATTGCCGATGATCCAACCTCACCTTTCTTAATCTTCTGCTTAAAATACTCCATCGATATGTATGTCCAGAAATCTCTGTCAAGATCAATGATAATAGTATTTATTCTCTTTAGATTATCAAATATTGCTGCAAAGTTATCATAATGCTCAATCTGTGTTGTAACCTGCGAACGCTCAAGTCCAAGTTTCTGGCGCACAAAGTCATTTGCAAAATCAACCCACTTAAACTGTGGATATGCAACATTGTGAGCATTAAAGTTACCTGTTGCTCCACCAAACTTAGCAGAACATGGAACAGACTTAAGCAGGTTCAGCTGCTGATTTAAACGCTCAACATACACCTTTATCTCTTTACCAAGTCTGGTTGGCGAAGCTGGCTGACCATGCGTACGTGCAAGCATTGGTACATCTGCCCACGCCTCCGATAACTTCTCTAGTTTAGATATCAGCTCGTTTAGCAATGGGTAATAAACCTCATTTACTGCATCTCTGTACGAATAAGGTACCGCAGTATTATTTATATCCTGCGATGTAAGGCCAAAGTGTATAAACTCTTTATACTTCTCTATACCAAGTTCATCAAATCTCTCTTTAATGAAATACTCAACAGCTTTAACATCATGATTAGTTACAGCCTCAATATCCTTAACCTTCTGAGCCTCTTCCTCAGTAAAGCCACGATAAATATCACGTAAACTCTCAAACAGCTCCTTATCAAAATCGGCAAGCTGTGGTAACGGCAGCTCACATAAGGCAATAAAATACTCAATCTCAACAAGAACTCTGTATCTGATTAACCCATACTCTGAAAAATACTTAGCTAACTCATCCGTTTTACCTCTATAACGTCCGTCAATCGGCGATACAGCCGTTAAATTTGTCAAATCCATATCTAATGCAGTTTTGTTGCAAAGTTAGAAAAAAGAAGCCAAACAAAAGACTTTACTTTTAAACTGTTTAAATTTTGACTTAAGATTTTTTTATCAATAAAAAATTAAACAGAATGAGATAATTTTATGCAAATAGAGTCTCTTTATAGAGTAAACTTAAACAAATAAGGTATCGTCTATCTGCATAAAAAGTAAACAAAAATTTTAAACCGTTTCTTAATCCTTTACTCTATTTGTTTGTCTGTTTTTACAGATAATATAAACATTAATGTATTTTTGTGTACTATTAAGCAGTATTGCCAGCAGTTAAAAAGACCAATATTGGCGCAACAGTTTAGTACTTAATTTTAAACCTGAGATACATTATAAACATGATTAAACCAGCATGAGAATGTTTTAATGTATAGCACAAATTTTGTCACATTGAGCGAAGTTGAAATGTATGTAGTTCTCGGCTCCGCTAGAACTGACATTTAGGTGAGTAACAGAAAAATATAAACAGGTGAAACGAGCATGAGCAAAGAACTTTCTCATATACGAGAATGATTATTATGCGAGTTCTATCTGATAAATGAAAAAACAATTATAGACAGATGAAAAACAACAAACTCTCAAAAATCAGAATAGGGACTGACAGTTATGGTCAGGCAATTAAATTACTATTCACACGTAAATTTGCTATCTATCTTATATTCCCGGTTATACTTAATATTATTCTTGCATATGTTATGAGCCTTTTGTCTGGTAACCTTTACGAGGCAAGTTGGGAATATATAAAAGGATTGTTGAGTCTTGATGGCGATCTTACCGGGTTTCTGTACTATCTTGAGAAGGTTTTAAGCGGACTGTTCTGGCTTATGAGCAAACTACTTTTCTTTTTTATGTATCTGTTTGTTGGCGGATATCTTATTATTACACTACTTACACCTGTATATGCTCACCTGTCTGAGAAAACAGAAAAACATCTCTATAATCAGGAGTATAAGGTGTCTGTTAAAGATTTTATAAACGATATTGGCAGGGGTATTATTATTGCTCTAAGAAATATTATGATTGAGTTAGGATGGACTATTGTACTGTTTATTGTTGGTCTTATTCCAATTATAGGTCTTCTTTCGCCATTTGTCCTATTCTTTATATCGGCATACTACTACGGGTTCTCTTTTATTGACTATAGTCTTGAACGAAAAAGATATACTATAAGAGATAGTATAGAGTTTGGTAAGCGTAACAGATGGGCATTTATAGGTAATGGAGCAGTATTTACACTTACTCTTGCTATTCCTGTTATAGGGACAACTCTGGCCGGTTTTACATCGTTAGTCAGCGTTATGGCAGGAACTATTGCAACAGAAAAATTGGTAAATTCCGAAAGAATAACTGTTAATGAACAAAATTAGAATTACTGCAGTATCATATATAAATACATATCCTTTCCTGTATCTGCTTAGTAAATTAAACAGTCCGCTGTTTGAGTTATCTGTTGATTATCCTGCCGAGTGTGCGCGTAAATTAATAGCCAACAAAGCAGATATAGGACTTATTCCGGTTGCAACATTGGGTAGTATACCAAACGGAAAGATTGTAACCGATTACTGTATTGGTGCCGATGGTGCTGTAAATACTGTTGCACTGTTAAGCAATACCTCTATTGATAATATAGATACAATATATCTCGATTATCAATCGCGCACGTCGGTGAATTTGATGAGATTACTTGCTAAGGAGTATTTTAACAGACAATTTATATGGATTGATACCAAACCTGGATTCGAGAGCCATACATTAAAAGATAATGAGGCCATGGTGGTTATTGGCGACAGAGTTTTTGAGATTGAGAGTCGTTTCAGATACAAATACGATCTGCCGGAAGAGTGGAAGAGACACACCGGACTACCATTTATATTTGCCGCATGGATAACAAATAAAGATATCCCGGAACATATTACTGATACACTTAATAACTGCTTTAAGAATATTGAGCAATCGTTTGAGAAATCAATTGATAAGTACCATACTAATAGTAGTATTGATAAAACAACTGTTATAAATTATCTCAGAAACGATATTGTATACAGAAAGAGTACCGATATGGAACGGGCTATGCATCTGTTTATTACAAAGCTTGCAGAGAACAATATTCTGATTTAAATAGAACTATAATATGAGACGTAAAGACAGAAAGATAGACGACAAAGAGCTTATCAATAAGATGCTCACTGAGAGTAATATCTGCAGAATAGCGCTTCACGATGATGAGTATCCGTATGTTGTTCCTATGAACTACGGATATAGCAACAACTGCATTTATATGCACTGTGCCGCTACTGGTAAAAAAATTGATCTGCTAAAGAGAAACAACAAGGTATGCTTTGAGATTGAGGTAGGATCTGAACTTATAAAGAGTGATATCTCATGCAAATGGACAACAAAATACAGATCGATAATAGGATACGGAACCATAGAGATTATTACAGACAGCCATCAGAAAATTGAAGGATTAGATGTTATTATGAAGCATCACGGAAAAAGCGATAATATATATGAAAGTAAGGTTCTGAATATGGTAACAATACTAAAACTTACTATATCTGATCTTGATGCAAAACAGGCTGGTGATTGGTAATAAATAAAAACAGATAGATAATGCTGCATCTGATAAAAACATTCTCTGCCTTTTATAAAGTTAAAGCATATAGGTATATAACAATATCGGCAGGATTTACAATTCTGTCTGGTACCATAATATACCACTATGTTGAGGGTTGGAGGTGGATAGACTCATTCTACTTCTCTGTAATAACACTTACAACAGTTGGTTATGGCGACATGTCTCCTCAAACAGATTTTGGTAAAATATTTACGGCATTTTATGTTATAATTGGTATTGGAATACTGCTGGGGTTCATTAATGCTTATTATGAATTCAGAAGGCAGAAATTAATGCAGTTAAGAGACGAAAGATTCAAAAAACGCAAAGAGCGTAACCGTAATAAACAGCACTCTCATAAAGAGGACATATAAAAAACTGCACGGATGTGTCCTGATGTACAAAATGTAATACTAAGTATTAAGCGCTCTATCAATATACATTGAAATGCTCTCGCAGAGTTGAATGTAAATTTCTACCACATAGAAAATCTCTCACAGTTTGCAGGGAAATTTCTACCACATAGAAAATCTCTCACAATTTGCAGGGAGAT